>DATBRZ010000153.1:0-3766 GCA_036560025.1 Gemmatimonadaceae bacterium
AACCGGCTTCGCATCACGGCGCAGCTCGTGAACGTCGCCGATGGATACCATCTCTGGTCCGAGCGGTACGATCGCGAGATGGAGGACATCTTCGCGATTCAGGACGAGATATCGCAGGCGATCGTGAAAGCTCTCCGGGTCATCCTCACTGAAGGCGAGAAAAAGCAGATCGAGAAAGCTCGCGCGGTGAACGTGCAGGCGTACGACTACTACCTGCGCGGAACGCAGTACTTCCATCAACTGCGCCGGAAGAGTCTCGAGTACGCAAAGCAGATGTTCAACAAGGCGATCGAGATCGACCCCGAGTACGCACGGGCCCATGCGGGTGTCGCCGACTGCTACTCGCTCCTATACACCTACTTCGATGCGCGCGAGTTCAATCTTCGCCAGGCAGATATCGCCAGCAGCAAGGCACTCGAGCTCGAGCCAGACCTTGCCGAGGCACATGTTGCGCGCGGTCTGGCGGTGTCATTGAGCAAACGGTTCGACGAAGCGGAAGGCGAGTTCGAGACGGCGATGCGACTCGACCCGAAACTGTTCGAGGCGGCGTACTGGTACGCACGCGCTCGCAAGTCACAAGGGAAGTACGAGGAATCGATAAAGCTGTTCGAGCGAGCCGCGGCTCTGAGGCCAGAGGATTATCAGACCCCGGGGTTTCTCGCACAGTCGCTCGAGGCGTTGGGTCGAAAAGAAGAGGCGGCCGAAGCGTTTCGCCGCCAGGTGAAGCTGCTCGACCAGCATCTCGAGCTCAATCCCGACGATCCGAGAGCGTGCATCATCGGAGCGGTCGCTTTCGCGAACCTGCACGACAAGGATCGCGCGCTGGAGCTCGCCGCACGCGCAATGCAGGTCGATCCGGAGGATCCGATGCTCCTCTACAACGTCGCCTGCACCTACGCTCGGCTCAATCAGAGCGATGACGCACTAACCGCGCTCGAGAAAGCAGTGGAGAAGGGGTGGGGAGACAAGGAGTGGATCGAGCATGACTCAGACATGGATAGTCTGAGGGAGCATCCGAAGTTCAAAGCCATCACGCAGGCAATGTAAAAACCACTTCGAACTGCGAACTAACTGCGAACTGCGAACCAACTGCGAGCTGCGAACTAATTGCGAGCTGCGAGCTAACTGCGAGCTGCGAACTAACCGCTGTGGGGCTGGATGCAGCGCGTTTACACCCGCACGTACGTGAAGCCCTTCTCCTGAGCGCGATTGAGCGCGACGACCAATGCGGGAACGAGAATCGTCCCGGGAAGCCGCGACGCCTCGAGGTCCTTGTAAACAGCTTCATAGGTCTCGCCTCGCTCCTTTGCGAGAGCACGGGACCTGAGACGCAGCGCTGTGTTGCACATCAGGAATACGACGCCGCGCTTCTGGAGAGTTTCGACAGCCAACTCGCTACCGGTCGCGAAGATGTTGCGGACCGCCGGTTCCTTAGTGGTCGGGTCCATGACGTTAGCGGATTTGCCGACCCCGTACTTCGCCCACGCTGCGTCTGTGAACCCGATGTTGAGTGCCGAGGCGTGGACGCCGATGATGGCGTTCACTTCACCGGGCTTGGCTCCGAACTCATGCTCGTACGCGTCCAGATAGTTGCTCGCCATAAGCATCGCCCTGTCGTTGGCATCCAATGCGTGGAAGATCTGGCGGTGCTTTCCCTTGAGGGGTTGCATCCAGGCGTCGTGCTGTGAGTCATCAGCCAGGTCGATCGAGAGAGTCCCGGCTCGAGCGATTCCCGGGACACCCGCGGTGAGTGCGGCAATTGCCGCCGCTGCGCGGCCGAGGAATCGGCGGCGCGGATGGATTGAGTCGAGGAAATCTTTCATCTTTGTTACCAGGTGATAGGTGGAGAGCGATACGGACCAGTCATCGGAATTGACAATCATACCCTGGTGCAACGCAAGGACGCGCGCGCGTATCCCAGTAACGGAGTTTTGAGCATGACACCGAATCGTTGGCGTTGGTTGATCGGAGTACTCCTCGTTTCGCTTCCAGTTGTGCTGGAAGCACAGCGCCCCGGCCGGCCGCTCATCGACGACGTCGCGCAAGCGATGGGGGGAGCGGATCGAATTCTCGCGGTACGAACGCTCCTTCTCGAGGGAACAGGAGAGAATTACAACCTCGGGCAGAACACTCTTCCCGATGCCGCGCTGCCCATGTATGCAGTGACGTCGTACAAACGATGGATCGATTTCGCGAATAAACGGTGGCGACAGGATCAGACGCGCGAGCCAAGGTTCATCACCGGCAATATCACACCTGCCCGGCAGCGGACCGGATTCGACAGCGTGGCGGTTGATATCGTATCCGATACACTGACGCGCAGAGGAACGCTGGCCGCAGAAACGGATCGCAGCGTTGAGTTCATGTATCACCCGATCGGGTTCATGCAAGCCGCGTTGAAACCGGGTACCGAGCTCACTGAGGAGCCTGCGCGCGCGGGAATGCGCTACGTGCGTATCAACGCAGGCGGGGTGAAGCTCGGGATGCTGGTCGATCCGGGAACGAAGTTGCCCGCAAGCATCGAGAGAATCGCTTACAACCCGATGCTCGGAGACGTTCTTCTCGAGACACGATTCTCCGATTGGATCACGATCGACGGAATGAAGCTTCCGATGCGCATCTCACAGCGCCTCGACTCAAAGTGGCCGCTGTGGGACATCAAGCTGTCGGCGTCGAAGGTGAACGCAGACATTGGCGACATCACAGCGCCGGCGGCCGTAAAGTCCGCCGCGCCGTTCGCTACGCCCATTACGGTAACTGTCGACTCGATTGCACCGGGGGTGTGGTATCTCGCCGGCCAGACTCACCACAGCGTCGTGATCGAAATGCGCGATCATCTGTTGCTCGTCGAAGCACCGCAGAGCGATGATCGAACTCTTGTAGTGATTCGGAAAGCGAGAGAGCTACGGCCGGCAAAGCCGCTTCGCGCAGTGATCAACACGCATCATCACTTCGATCATGCCGGCGGCATTCGCGCTGCGATCTCTGAAGGACTGACGGTGATAGCGCACTCCTCGACTGTGCCGTTCTATCAGAATCTCGCAAAGCGACAGCACTCGATCATTCGCGATGCCCTCTCGCGATCGCCGAAGCCGCTCAGGATCGAAAGCGTTTCGACCAAGCGAGTACTCACCAGCGGGACCCGAAAGGTTGAAATCCATCACATCGACGGAAGCCAGCACGCCGGATCCTTGTTGATGGTCTATCTGCCGGCGGAGAAGCTCCTCATTGAAGCTGACGTGTACAGTCCACCTGCCTTGAACGCGACGACGATTCCTCCGGCGCCATTCGCTGCCAATCTCGTCCAGAACATCGACCGGCTTGGACTCAATGTGGAGCGAATCGTTCCAATTCACGGTCGCGTTGTCCCAATCTCAGATCTGCGTGCGGCGGCCGGTAGCCGGTAGCCGGTAACCGGCCACCGGGTTACACCGCGTGAGCGTCGGAATACTGCGAGTCATCCTCACGTGGAGTGAGTAGTCGCAGTAGCGAATCAATCGTCCGAGCCGCGACTCGGCGAAATAATCCGTCGTTGAATCCGAAACGGCCGCTGAAGTGAAGTGCGACCAGGCCGTGCGTCGTGGACCACGCGAGCAGCATCACTTCCGCGGGATCTCCAACGATTAGATGCGCCGCTACCGCTTCGCGCATGGCGTCCATCATCGACGTGAACGCCGCGGACTTCGTCGCGGGACTCGTGGTGCTGCGGCGAGGGATAAGGTACATCAGCTCGAACAGGCGCCGTTCCTCGAGCGCGAACTCTACA
>DATBRZ010000154.1:0-5179 GCA_036560025.1 Gemmatimonadaceae bacterium
ATCCAATGAACTGGAGCGGATACGCGCGGACATCGCCGTTGATATCGATGCCTACAACCAGTCGATCCAAAGCGACCTTGTTGCCTCGAGCGTCGCGCATGATCAGCGATCTCGGCTGAAGGAACATGCGGTCTGCCGACATCTGAAAGTTCGTCATGTACGTGACGCCCACGACGAAAAGGAGTGATGCCGGCACGAGCCACCTTTGCCATCCGACCGTTCGCCAGGCTGACACCACGCCTGACAGAACCATCGCCCACAGCAGACCGCGCAACGCCCACCGCCAGCTGTAAATGAGATAAGCTGCATCGATGCTCCGCATCCGCTGGCTTCCCGGAAGCGGCATGATGAAATAGACGATCGCAATCTCGAGCGCGACCAGCCCGAGTACGCCTGCAATGAACACACGTCTCATCGCGCGCGAATCGCTCACCGGAATATGATCCAGAGCACACCAATGGTTGCCGCAAGCAGGATCGACAACGCGATCGTCACGCGACGCTCACTCGGCGTGTCTGCCGGGTCGACTTCCTTGGTTGCGGTCTGCAGCGTCAGGTCAGCGACTCGCTCCGTTGGTGGTGGCGGCGTAACCATGCTCACGATGATGAGGATCGTACTGCACAGAGCAAAGAGCAGGGCGGCAAAGTGCAGAAAGTTTATGCCGGCGAGCCACGACCATATCGTCCCACTTGGGAGTTTGGACTTACCGAGCTCGAGAACAAGACGGAGGAAGCCAAGGACGAATCCGGTCCAGAGAGCAGCGAGCGCACCGCGTCCGTTCAGCCGCGGATGCATTATGCCGAGAAGGAAGCACGCCGCAATCGGAGGCGCGATGTACGCCTGAACGCTCTGGAGGTAGATGTAGAGCTGTGGCGAGACGTACTTCATCATGGGAATCCACAATAGGCCGACGATCACCAGGACTACGGTCGTGATGCGACCCACCGTGACCAGACGCTTCTCGCTCGCGTTCGGCTTCCACTTGCGATAGACATCCCACGTCAGCAACGTCGCGACTGAGTTGAACGCTGATGCAAGCGAGCTCATCAATGCCGCGAGCATTCCCGCGAGGACGAGTCCTTTTATTCCGATCGGAAGAAGGCGGGTAACGAGCACCGGGTAGGCGGCATTGGCGCCCTCACCCCGCACGTCCTGATACAGGGCGGCAGCGATAATTCCCGGAAGAACGAAAATGAAAACGGGGAGGATCTTTAGAAAACCGGCGAAGATAGTTCCTCTGCGCGCCTCTTTGACATTTTTTGCGGCGAGCACGCGCTGCACGATGTGCTGGTCGGTACACCAGTACCAGATTCCAAGAATTGGTGCTCCGAAAACAATTCCGGTCCATGGGAAGTCTGGATGACTCCTCGGCTTCCACATCGAGAAGAAGTCTGGTGGCACGCGGGCTTCGAGCCCCGACCAGCCGCCAACGGCTCCAAGCCCGACAACCATCAGGGTGATGGAGCCGGCGATCAGCACGACCGCCTGCATCACTTCGGTATAAATCACGGCGCGTAGACCGCCCAGGAGCGTATACAGTCCCGTAATTACGATCAGAATTGCCGCGCTGGTCCAGAAATCGAGCCCGGTCACCGCACGCATCACGACGCTGCCCGCGAACAGCGTAACGCTGATCTTCGTCAGCACGTATCCGATGATCGATACCCATGTGAAGTAGGCGCGCGATGCGGAGTTATACCGGCGCTCCAGAAATTCCGGCATGGTGTACACGCCGCTCCGCAGGTAGAACGGCACGAAGAGCCATCCGAGCAGCAGCAGGATGAAGCTCGCGAGCCATTCGAAATGGCCCACGGCAAGACCGCTTGCCGCTCCAGTCCCTGCGAGTCCTACGAGGTGCTCGCTTCCGATATTCGAAGCGAACAGGCTCGCACCCACAGCGAGCCAGCCTACATCCCGGCTCGCGAGGAAGTAGTCCGAGCTCACGTTCTTCTCCCGGCGCGCTGCCCAGTAGGCGATCGCGGAAAGCGCGAGGAAGTACGCGGCGATCACGAGGATGTCGACGATGTGGAGTTTTGTCATCGGGTTCGCTCAGTGGGACGGAGGATTTGAAGACTGTCGTTATTCCGTGCAACTGCGATGACGCGCTCGCCGTCAGCGCGCCGCAACCACTTCATGTCGCGCACCTGGCCGTCGATCCAGAGGCCACTTTTCTCGGAATCGACGGACGAGAATCGACCGCTTCCGTCCCCGCGAAGCAAGAGGCCATGGCTCGCATCGTACCGGCCGAGGACGGGGGGCACGCCATAGAAATTGCCGCCCAGGAGGAGGTCGACCTTGCCGTCATTGTCAAAGTCATCCGCGATGACCGCGTAGACGGGAGCGAATTGTGCCTCGACCGGGAGGGGCCGCACGTCGAAATGGCCCTTGCCGTCGTTCAGGGCGACGGAGCTCGCGAATACCGTTGCCTGGAGCACAGTTGCCTGGTGCAGCTCCGACGCCGCGAAAATGTCCTCGACCCGGCTCGCGCCAAAGCTGGCGTACGTAGGGTATTTGGCGCGAAGCTGCGGCATCGTCCGCGTGATCTCGTCGCGCCCCGCCATGGGATAGCTGACGCCGTGTTTATAGAAGGTGAGAATCTGCTCGACGGTGCCGTT
Organism: Gemmatimonadaceae bacterium; assembly: GCA_036560025.1. Taxonomy (GTDB): domain Bacteria; phylum Gemmatimonadota; class Gemmatimonadetes; order Gemmatimonadales; family Gemmatimonadaceae; genus UBA4720. The sequence continues at coordinate 2,616 of DATBRZ010000154.1, forward strand.
GTTGAAAAAATCGCTGACATAGAGGCGGGCAGGCTCCTTTGTGGACGCGCGGATATATGAGTTGAGCCCGAGATTGCCAAGAACGAGATCTTTGCGGCCGTCGTTATTCAGATCCGCGGCCGTCACGACATTCCACCATCCGCTCGTCTCGGATAATCCCGATTCCGCGGTGCGATCGACGAATCTGCCTCCCTCCTGACGAAAGACTCGCACGGGCATCCATTCGCCGGCGACGATGAGATCGAGATGGCCGTCCGAGTCGTAGTCCGTCCACACTGCAGACGCGACCATACCAGCGTCTGCGAGCGACGCAGCCTTTTCGCGCGTTACATCGACGAAGCGCCCGGTGCCGTCGTTTTGCAGCAGATGGCTCTTCGGCGTGAGACCGTAACCACGAGCGACAACTCGGCCTCCAACGAAGAGATCGACGTGTCCATCCCCGTTGAAATCAGCCGCAGCAACGCATCCACCGTTATCGAAAAAATCGGGGATGGCGTTCGTCGCGCGCCGGAAGTTGCCCCGCCCGTCATTCAGGTAGAGGCGATCGCGCAGCTGATCCGCGGTTCCCGAGAACTCGTTGCCTCCACTTACGACGAATAGATCGGGATGCCTGTCGCCATTGGCATCCAGGAAGGTTGCATCGACATCTTCGTAGGTGCTGTCCGCGTCGAACCCGGGCTCGCTCGCGGCCCTGAACGTGCCCGACGGCAGCTGGGTGTATAACCGGCCGGCCTGCCATTTCGCGCCACCCACGTAGATGTCATCCAGACCATCGCCGTTCACGTCGCCGACCGCGAGGGCGGGCCCCTCAGTCGAAAGCATGTGCGGCATTAATGGCTCGCGGTTGTAGTCGACGAACGCGTTCTCCTGATGCTTGAAGCCAATCGAAAGTTGGCTCGTCACATCCTCGAACAGCGGCCGCACTGCTCGGGGCTGATATGAATACCTTCCCGTCGCGCTATCCTGCGTTACGGTTAGCGTCCGGTCGGCCGCAACGTTGCTGAGCACCTGATATCGCCGATCCGGCCAGATGACCTGTAGCGAGTCGACCTGCGTCGAAGTACCGAGGCCGAAGTGCAGCCGCGGATCAACCGATGACTGAAATCCGCGTGTCGGCATCTGCTCCAGCATCTGCGCACTGCCGCCGCGCCACAGTATGACTTTCGTTCCGATTCCAGCGGTGTTCGCGCCCGATCCGCGCAAGACTACCGAGAGATAGTGCGATCGCCCCAATTCGCGCGCACGATTTCGATAGATCGAAGCAGGAGCGTTCACGTTGCTTACCACGAGATCGAGCGCGCCGCTGTTGTTGAGATCCACATAGACCGCACCATTCGAGAAACCAGGCTCAGCCAGTCCCCAATCATCGGCCATGTCGGTGAACGTGAGGTCGCCGTTGTTGCGAAACGCGAAGTTGGCCACTGGCACCTGCGGCATCTTTTTCAGCAACGCCAGGTTTTCCTTCGATATCCCATTCACCAGCGAGCGCTGGACCGCCTCATTGCTGACGAAGTTGATGTAGTCGAGATCGTTCGGCCGGCGATAAATGCCGTTCGTAATGAACAGATCCTTTCGGCCGTCATTGTCGAGATCGGCGAAAAGTGGCGCCCAGCTCCAATCCGTTGCGTAGATGCCCGCCAGATAGCCGATCTCACTGAACCGGCCGCGGCCGCGGTTGAGCTGCAGGGTATTGCGCGCGTACTGCTGGTAATACCCGACCTTCACCTTGAGATCGAAGACGGTGAAGCTTTCATCGTTAGCGGATGTCTTGAGTATTTCCTCGCGATCCGGACGCATGTCGAGATCGACGAGATCGGGCCTCAGGTCATTGTTGAAATCGGCAGCATCAACGCCCATCGAAGAGCGGCTCGTGTGGCCCATCAACTTCGCGATCGACTCGGTGAAAGTGCCGTCGCAGTTGTTGATGTAGAGGAAATCGTTTTCCTGAAAATCATTCGCGACGAAGATATCCGGACAGCCGTCGAAGTTCAGGTCGCTCGCGACCACCCCAAGTCCATATCCCTCGACGCCGCCGTAGATGTGCGCGCTCTCGCTCACGTCGACGAAGTGGCCACCGTCGTTCCGGAATAGCTTGTCCCCCGCGCGAGGGTGCCGGATTTCCCGCTGGGGCTTGGAGCTTACTCCTCGCTCGGTATGCGTCGAGTGATTCAGCAGGTACATGTCCAGATCGCCGTCGCCGTCGTAATCGAAGAACGCTGCTTGTGTGGAGTATCCGGCGTGCTCGAGTCCGTATTCTTTCGTTCTGTCCGTGAAGGTGCGGTCACCGTTGTTCATGTAGAGGACATTGCGGCCCTTCATCGACAGATAGTTGACTCCTGACACGTAGATGTCGATGCGGCCGTCACCGTTGACATCCGCCATCGTGACCCCGCTCGTCCACCCGGGCGGACCGCTCACGCCTGCTCGCTCAGTAATGTCTTCGAAACGGTAATTCCCTTTGTTCAGATAGAGCCGGTCGGACTCGAGGTTGGACGTGAAGTACAGATCAGGAAGACCGTCGCCATCGATGTCGCCCGCCGCGACGCCGCCGCCGTCATAGTAGT
>DATBRZ010000155.1:0-4185 GCA_036560025.1 Gemmatimonadaceae bacterium
AGAATCGGGAGATATGCTTCCGCTCCGGCGAGTCTCTCCGAGCATCGCCCACGCGCGACAGCAATGGAAGATCGTGGAAGATCCTTCACGAATGTCTCGACGAGCGTCGTCTTTCCGATTCCGGCTTCTCCCGACACGCACATCATGATTGCGCGTCCAGCAGATGCTGATGCGACTGCATCGCGCAATGCCATGCGCTCGGGATTTCGTCCGACGATCTCCGGTGATCCCGCAGGCGCCGCCGTCATTGCGCGTCTCTCTCCGGATTCCGGATCGCGCAGTGTGCCGAGTGCGGTTTCGACTTCGGCGGCGGCGGGTCGGAGTGCGGGTTCCTTCGACAGCATACGGAGCAGCAGCGCATCGAGCTCCGGTGGAATGCGCGGATTGAGCTGCGATGCGGGCTGCGGCTCGCGAAGGATGATCGCCGACAGCATTGCGATGTCGGACGATGCATGGAACGGGTGCCGCCCGGTGGCCAGCTCGTAGAGCACGATACCGAGTGAGAAGAGATCGCTCGGCGGACCTATCTTTGCAGCGGTGGCCTGCTCGGGTGACATGTAGCGCATGGTGCCGACGACCATGCCTGGCGCGGTGAGTCGGGTTGTTTCCTGGTTGTCGCCGTCGTATTGCGAGAGCCGGGCGATGCCGAAGTCGAGGACTTTGACGTAGCCGTCGTCGCGCATCATGATGTTTTCCGGCTTGATGTCGCGGTGGACGATTCCTGCTGCGTGTGCTATTGCGAGCGCGCGTGCGGCTTGTGCGCCGATGCGCGCGACCGTTCTTACAGGGACTGATTCCTTGGCGATGTCGCGGAGCGTTCGTCCGCGGACGAGCTCCATCGCGATGAAGTGTCGTCCTTCGGCTTCGCCGATCTCGTAGATCGTGACGATGTTGGGGTGATTGAGCGCTGAAGCCGCCCGTGCCTCGCGGATGAACCGCTCGAGGAGCTCGGTGCGGTACACCGCTTCATTAGATAGGACTTTGAGGACGAGCTCCCGCTCGAGGGCGGGGTCCATGGCACGGTAGACCTCTCCCATCCCGCCTGCGGAGAGGAGCCCTACTATATGGTAGCGGTCGACTGAGGAGCCGGGCTGGATAGCGTCACGAACTGCGGCGGGCATCCAAGAAAACTATGAACCGTATACAGCCCGTGTAACGGGTCACCCGAATTAGTTCGTAACAGATCAGGAAATGTGGACGACGACTCCGTCGCGAGCGTGCAGGTCACCCCATGATTTTAAGAAAATCCTAACCGCCGGCCACTGAACCAAATCCGCCTAACCTCCGTCAAAGAGGGCATGTGGCGAAGGGGTATAAAGAGCGCGGCCAGGAAGGTGCTGCTTATTGGAGCGGTGTGCGCGATTTCACTCGCTACCTTCGCGCAAACTGCGCCGCCGGATCTCACCGGTCTCTGGCGCGGAAAGCTGCGCTTCGGGCCTGACGTCCGCGGCGATCTCCTGATCTTCAGGAGCCGCAATGGATGGCGCGCAGACATCGCCGGCTTCTCGGTTCCTGCAGGCATGGACGCGCAGACGGTGTCGTTCGAGCTGCCCGAGGGAAACGGCACGTTCCGCGGCAGAAAATCCGGCGGCGTGATACTCGGACAATGGATCAGCGAGCGGCTGGCCACTCCCGTTACGCTGAGGCGCGATGGAACGGATCGCTGGCGCGGCGTGGTCACACCACTCGACCAGGCGTTCACGTTCTACCTGCCGGTGACGCGTCAGCCCGACGGCACACTGCGGACGTATCTCAGAAATCCGGAACGGAATGTTGGCATTTTCACGCGCGTCACCGGGATACGACTGGACGGCGACCGCGTTCTGCTCACTGCCAGGAGAGCACAGGCCGACACGACATTGGTAGAGGGGCGATACGACAGCGAAGAAGGAACGATGAGCATTCCGCTTCGCGGCGGGACCTACGAGTTCGTCAAGGTCGACGAGGACAGTACTGCCGGATTTTATCCGCGCGGCCGCTCACATCAGCGATACGGTTACACGCCTCCGCTAAAGCGCGATGACGGATGGCCGGTTGCAACAGTCGAAGACGTTGGAATTTCTCGCGACGCTATCGAGAAATTCGTGCAGATGCTCATCGACATGCCGATGGATTCATTGAGCACGTCGCAGATTCACAGCCTGCTCATCGCCCGTCACGGCAAGCTCGTGGTGGAGGAGTACTTCCACGGTTACCATCGCGACATGCCGCACGACACACGCTCCGCCGCAAAGAGCTGGACTGCAACGTTGATCGGCGCGGCAATGCAGGCGGGCGTTCCACTCAGGCTCAACACGCCGGTGTATCAGACGATGCTCGGCTCCCTTCCCTCCGATCTCGATCCGCGCAAGCGCGCGATGACGCTCGAGCATCTCGTTTCAATGACTGCCGGTTTCGATTGCGATGACGGCAAGGATCGGCCCGGCGCGGAAGATGTAATGCAGCAGCAGACGAAGGACCCGGACTGGTATCACTACACGCTGAACGTTCCCAGGGCGTATGCACCCGGAGACACGATCATTTACTGTAGCGCGGAGCCAAATCTTGCCGGTGGCGTGCTCAGGAAAATTGCGGGCGAGCCGTTGCCGGAGCTGTTCGATCGTCTAGTTGGCCGGCCGCTCCAGATGAGCAACTATCACCTCTTCCTGTCGCCGACGGGTGACGCGTACGGTGGTGGCGGACACCAGTTCACTCCACGCGATTTCCTGAAGTTCGCGCAGCTGATGGTGAACGAAGGAAAGTGGAATGGCCGGCAGATCTTTAGCAAAGAGTGGGCGATCAAATCCGGCTCGGCGCTCAGAGATCTGAATCCGTCGAAGACCCAGCAGTACGGCTATCTGTGGAACTCGGTCGAGTATCCGTACAAGGACAGGAAGGTGCGAGCGATTTTCGCGGGTGGGAACGGCGGCCAGATTTTCATGGGGATTCCGGCGCTTGATCTCGTCATCGGATTCACGGGTGGGAATTACAACGACAATTCTCTATTCATTCCGCAGCGGGTGTTCGTTCCGAAATACATCCTCCCGGCAGTGAACTGAGGCAACAGTAGCCTGCGGAAGAACGTGCATCGCTCACATCCCGTCCATCCGGTCGGGCGCGCCTGGCAGAGATTTGGAAAACTCATATAGTGGTATTCCGAAGAAATCCTTGGTCCTGCCGGTTGGCTCGAACCCATTCGCTCGATAAAAGAGAATGGCGCGTTCCAGAAACGCGGTTGTATCCAGGGTGACTCGCGAACAGCCGGCAGCTCGCAGTGCATCCAGCGCGCGATCCAGAAGTCCGGCGGCGACGCCCGAGCCTTGCCACCTCGGCGCAACGGCCATTCCTCGAAGATGTCCCTCATTGTCAGCGAGCACCGATGCGCTGATCGTCCCGATCGTACGTCCCGATGCGTCAGTAGCCACGAATACCATCATGGTCTCGAGCCGTTCAATCAGAATATCAGCGGGCGGAACGGTGTCTCTGAAGGCGAGCGGCGGATACTGACCCTGGTAGGGCGCGAAGGCGTCATCGAGACACGCATGTATGCCGGCGATGTCCCGTGGCTCAGCCCTCCGAATCGCGTAGCTGCTTCGAATCGGGTCAGTGATCAGGAGTCGGGGCGGTCGGTGATGGAGATCCCCTCGACGACGATCATATTCGCGTCGGTCGACGCCTGCCGTATTTCCTTCAGCTCGGCGTATTCTGCGGAAGACCACCAGCGCCTCGCCGCTTGAGCGGACTCGAAGCGGACAACCACGATTCGTTTCGGCTGCCACGTCCCCTCCAAGCGGTCGATCGCGCTGCCGCGTGCCAGGTACTCGCCGCCAAAGTCGCGGAGCTGCGATGAAACACGCGACCTGTAGTCGGCATACAGCTCTTCATCTCGAACTCGCAGGATCTCGACTATCAGGTAAGCGGCCAACCCTGAACCAGTCCGTGAGAGATGCTAGATAAACTCAATCGTATGCTTGCTGCTGTCAACTAGCGTGGCCTTGCTGCGCCGCACGATCACCGAGATTGATCGGGGGGCATCTCCAAGTGGGTCGACGAAGGGCTGCCGCTCACTACTTGACAAGAGCAACCATTGGCTTGATTATGGCAAATAATGGGCCTACGGCTCGGTGACCGTCGGGCACCCGGCCGGGCCAATGGATCAGTCGAGGCGCACATGCAGACTCTGCAGGCGGACGGAATCCGGAGGCA
>DATBRZ010000156.1:0-32491 GCA_036560025.1 Gemmatimonadaceae bacterium
GTAGTACATCAGAATCGGCACCAGGGTCGCGACGATTGCCGCCCAGCACGCCTTGTGAAGCGGGTCGCTCACGCGCGCGCGAAAAGCGTATAGCAATGCCGGCGATGTGAAGAACAGGCCCATCCCCCATTTCGACGGCTCGATAAATGGAAAGTGCAGCACTGCGGCGTTGTCCCCGCCAACGGCCTGCGGACCCTGCAACAGAAGCATCAACAGGTTTTTCGGGATGTGCACAACGCTGAAAAGGCCGGCAAGCCGGGCTGTTTCCAATTCGGGTCGATAAAGCTCCGCCTTGCCGAAGCCTGTCTCAGTAAAGTCGCCGAAACGGCCGTAGTTGTATGCGGCGAGGACAAGGATTGGGATAGCGAATCCGACCAACAGCCCGGCTGCGCGAATGAACCGAGCGTCACGGCCGCCGGACGCGTCGCGGGCATCACTCGCATTTGCGACGACAGGTTCGTAGCGGCTTACCAACATCAATAGAAAGAATGGAGCCGAAAACGCAACCGTAAGACGTGCTCCCGCGGCGAGACCAACGAACACACCTACCAGGATCGCGCGCTTCTTGTCGAGAGTTTCGCCGATCGCCAGAAGCAGAAACAACGTGGCAACGATGTGAGCCAGATAGGTAGAGATGCCTACGAGCGTGATCGAGAAATACGTCGTTCCCCCGAAATACAGCAAAGTCGCCCAATGGCGGCGTTGACCTGTTACACCTGCGAGGCCGAGTATGCGGTAAAAAAGAACGACGTTTACGACCGTCAGCGCATAGCCCGCCCACACGATTGCGACACCGGCATCGAACAGCGGGAGAAAGGGAATGAGGATAACCGCTGGTACCGGTCCGAACGCGAGATACTTGTGGCCCTGCCATGACACGTAATCGGCGTAACTCGATGGCAGACTATCGACGTTCAGCGAACCGTGTAACAGACTGCGCGCCAGGTACGCGTAGTGGTCACCGCCGAACGACACGTCCTTGAATGGCCAGACAAGCAGAAAGACGGCGACAACCGCAACGTAGGCCGTGAGAACAGGATCGAATCGCAGCGTCTCAGTTCTTGCTCTCGGCGCCGTTTCAGGTTGCTCTTCGCTCATTCTCCGCGCGGATTCAGGGATCAGCGGTAACCGGCTGCCTGCATTCTGAACAGCTCCTCGTACAAGCCGGGTGACGCGAGCAGCTCGTCGTGTGTTCCCTGCTCGACGACAGTGCCGTCCCGAAGGACAATGATCCTGTCAGCCATCCGCACAGTGGAAAACCGATGCGAGATCAGAATTGCCATGCGTCCAGCAACGAGCTCGGAGAAACGAAGAAAGACCTGGTATTCAGCTCGCGCATCGAGCGCGGCTGTCGGTTCATCGAGGATCAACACCTGAGCATCACGCATGTATGCGCGCGCAAGTGCGATCTTCTGCCATTCGCCGCCCGATAAATCAATGCCCTCGTCGAACCTTCGGCCGAGCATCTGGCGATATCCCTTTGGGAAACGCGGCAGCAGCGATGCCGCCAGCGAGTTCTGCGCAGCGGACTCGATCGTTGCCGGAACGCCATCGTCGTGATCGAGCGCCGCCCGAACCGACTCGATCTCGCCGACAGCGATATTTTCATCGAAGCGCATGTCATAACGCACGAAGTCCTGAAAGATCACGCCGATTGCGCGACGAATCGATCCGAGATCGTATTCGCGCAAGTCGATTCCATCCAGCGTAATGCGGCCCTCCGTGGGATCGTACAGCCGGGCGAGAAGCTTCGTGAGCGTCGTTTTGCCGGCGCCATTCTCACCAACCAGTGCGACGCGTTCTCCCGGCTCGAGCGCGATAGTGACGTTGCGCAACGCCCAACGGTCACTTCCCGGATACATGAATCCCACGTTCTCGAAGCGAAATCCATGTTGGATCGGCGATGGAACCGGACGCGCATTTTCCGGCGATTTGATGGTGGGCTCCATGTCGAGAAAAACGAACAGATCACGGAGATAGAGAGCCTGCTCGTATACGCTGCTTGCGGATAACAGAATTCCCTGGATCGTGTCGCGCCCTCTTGCGAATGAAGCCGAAAGGAATACCAGCGTTCCCGGGGTAATTTCCCCGCGCACCGCGCGAATGAGAATCAGAACGTATGCGGCGTAATAGCCCATCGTCCCGAGAATCGAAAGACTCGCGCTCACGAATCCCCGGCGGATCGAGAGCCGCTTGTTCTCGTCGTAGAATTTCTGCGACAGCACTCGATACCGCTCGGTCAGCCACGGCGCGAGACCGAACATCTGGACTTCCTTCGCGGTCTTGTCGCTTGCGCCTACGTAGCGGAGGTAATCGAGCTGCCGTCGCTCAGGCGTCCATCGAAAGAGAAGCGAGTAGCCCAGCGCGGCGAAGTGCGTCTCACCCAGAAAGCTCGGTAATACCGCGAGCACAAGAAGAAGCAGCATCCACGGACTGTAGGCGACGAGCGCGCCGCCCAGCGTCAGCAGCGTCAACGCATCCTGCGTCATCGAGACCGCCTGCGTCAGGAGAGCGATTCTGCCTACGGTTTGTCGCCGGGCGCGCTCGAGGTGATCGTAGAAATTGGGATCCTCGAACTGCGCGAGATCGAGCGTTGCTGCGTGCTGCATCAGCCTCACGCTCATTTCGTTCGAGAAGAGATCGCTCAGAAGACTTTCGATCAGTGACGATGCTCGAGCGAGAATCTCACCCGTGAGCACGATCGCGATCTCGATTGCGACGTAGCGCCAGAGATCGGAGTACGTCGCGGTTCCGGCGCGCGCGGCCAGAACCGTGTCGAGTATCAGCTTCCCGACCCAGAAGCTTGCAATGGGAACGAACGCCCGCGCGAAACGCAACGCGAGCATCGACGCGGTATACCCACGATGGGTGTTCCAGATCAGCCTGACCAGCGGAGGAACGTACCTGAGTGCCGCGATCCGCTCGCGCCATCCCGGCGCATCCTCATCCATCTTCCTTCCGCGGCTGACGAGGGGTGTCAGGGGAGGGATGAAGCGCGGCGAAGTCGTGCTAGACGTCTCCTCGCGCGATGGGATTGCCGCTCCTCTCCCATTCGCTGAATCCGGCGGCGACATTCGAGACGTCCGACCGGCCGGCGTGCTTCAGAATGCTGCTCGCAATCGCCGAACGGTTGCCGCCCTGGCAGTGAACCGCTATTGGACGATCCGCGGGCAGCTCTCCAACGCGGCCCGTGAGAGCGGCAAGGGGGATATGAATCGCTCCCGGAATATGTCCGCTTGCCCACTCGTCGTCGTTCCTGACATCGAGGATGACCACTCCGTCTCGCTTCTCCGGGTTGGCCAGCTGGTCAACCGACAGTTGCTTCACAGTCGAGACAGGGGCTCCCGACCGCGCTGCATCACCGATCAGCTCGGCGCGGAAAATTCCGCCGATTCGGTCGAGACCGATCAGCGAGAGCTCTTTCAGTATCGACGCCGCTCCTGTCAGTCCGCCCGGTACGATCAGCGAGACGTCCCGATCGTAAGGAATGAGCGCGCCGGCCCATTTCAGAAACGACTTCGTATGCGGGATGTTGATCGAGCCTGAGAGATGCTCGACAGCGAATTCCGCGGCGAGCCTCGTGTCGACGACAACGCTCGACAAGTCCGCATTGAGCTTCTTCATGTCGTTCGCAGACAGTGAGCGAGGAGCCGTGGTTGCATCGTGCGACACGCCATCACGGTTCTTGCGCTTCATCACGGCGAAGTACGCGGGCGGGTCGGCCTGGCCTTCCAGTACCCGCTCGACGAATCGATCTTCGTTCGTTTCCGCGAGCGCCCAATTGAACAGTCGCTCGTAGCCGAGCGTCGACTGCGGCATGGCTCCCAGATCTTTGCCGCATGCCGACCCCGCTCCATGACCTGGCCAGATCTGCAGATAGTCCGGCCGTTTTTTGAATCTCTGAAGGGACGTGAACAAGGATCGTGCGGCCTCTTCCTTCGTGCCCGCGATCCCCGCTGCCTTCTCGAGAAGATCGGGCCGGCCGACGTCGCCTACGAAGATGAAATCTCCCGTAAGCGCACCGATCGGCTCGCTCGCGTGAGCGGTATCGGTAACGAGAAAGCTCAAGTGCTCCGGAGTGTGACCGGGCGTGTGAACTGCTTCGAGCCGCACCTCACCCACCATGAATGTCGCGCCGTCATGAATCACTTCGGCGAGGGCATCACGTGCCCATGCATATTGCCAGTCACGCCCGCCCTCACCCGACAGATAAAGCGCCGCTCCAGTCTCGCCGGCGAGGTCTCGACTTCCCGACAGGAAATCAGCATGAATGTGCGTTTCCGTCACGTGCGTGATCGTAAGCCGCTCCGCGCGGGCGGCATCGAGATAAAGCTCCACGTCGCGCTTTGGATCAACGACAACCGCGCGGTGGGTGCGCTCGCATCCGATCAGGTAGCTCGCTTGTGCGAGGTGGTCATCATACAGGCGCTTCAGGATCATGCTGTAAAACTAAAGCGCCCGCACGAGGCGGGCGCTTTTTTTCGATCGAAATGAGCCTAGTTAATTGCTCCCGTCGGGAACCAGTATGGGACGCTGCGTAGTCGTAGCGGTAAAGGTTACCGCACCGCCGGTTTTGATCGGCAGGAAATAGCCGGTAACCTCAGCGGTCGCGGAAAGCCTCTCCAGAACAAACGAGACAATCTGTCGGACTATGACGTCATACTTTCCGTTTCCCTTGTCGGCCGCCTGGGACCAGAGCGCGGCTTTCGTGGTGATCCCGAGAGTTCCCTGGCTGTTGAGGCAATCCCCGCCACTCTGCCAGTTTGTTCCGGTAAAGTCCCCATGACTATCGCAATAATCCATGATACCGGTTCCCGTCGGGCCGGCAGCTCCGCCCGATTCCGTTTGAAGCGTGTCACCTGGGGCAATCGTGCGAGAGTTACAGTTGGTGATATTCCATTTATAGAGGTTGGCGCCGCCGTTGGGCGCGTTGGGATTTGGATCATTGATGTCGAGTGATCCGAAATTTCCCTGGTTTGGGGGGGAGCCGATTTTCAACATGAACGTGCGCTGCGCTACGGTCATCGTCCTCAGGAGGTCGATATCGACCGAGTCAAGATCCCGCAGCGTGTCGGGGTTCGTGGGTTGCAGCGTCTTGGTGAGCGTGACATAGGGAATTGCCCATGGCTTGACGCACTTCTGCGCGCCAACATAGGCGGCATACGCGCGTGCGCGGGCAGTGACCTGCTTGCTCGTGCCGAGCAGGCCCGGAAACAGGTATCTCGCCGAATCCCGAACCGTGACAGTCACCGCGTTATCCGCCCCCCCGCAGTGCCCCGAGTCACCCAGATAAGTCTGCGTGGCTGCATCCCACTTCCCGCAGATTACGTCAGCGGGATTCACTGAAATGCTCGAGTACAACACCTTGTTATGCTGACCGAAGCTGACGGCTGAGTCAACGGTGTGAGCTGTGTCATTAATCTGCTGGACCACACCCGCCAGGGCAGCAGCATCAGCGGCTGTCTGGAGGTCGTTTTTCTGGTTGTACATCCGGCTCATGTCGACGACAACGGCCAGGCATGTAAGGAGTGTAGCAGATAGGAGCGCGACGATTAACAGCGTCACTCCGCGCCGGCTCTTTAACTGACCTTTGGCAAGCGTCAGTGCACGTGTACCGCGTCGTCTGTTTCGCTTTTCGGAGTTCTGCATATCAGCTCTCCGCTAGTGTTTAACCGTCCGTTGGACTGGGCGGCAATGTTAAGTACGGCGGGTCCCAGAATGACAATGAACAGTGGAGGGAGGATTCGCAAGCCCAGGGCGGAGCACCTGTGAACGCGGCCACTATAGCCGATTCGGTCACCCAGCTATCACTTGCGGGTCACAGGAAAAACAACTGTGATATATGTGGATATTGTTACCGGCGGGTCGATTTTTTTTGATGCGAGTCGGCCGGCTTTCGACGCTATCCGCCGCTTGGCGGCGCTTCCGACGCAGCGTTCAGACGAGACTCGAAGCGTCCTCGCGCTGCTCGAGCCCCATTTCTCGCTCTAAATCTTGGATCGAGTGACCGGGTTAATTGCTCCCGTCGGGAATCAGTATAGGGCGCTGCGTAGTCGTAGCAGTAGTAGTTATCGCACCGCCGGTTTTGATCGGCAGGAAATACCCGGTAACTGCGGCGTCGGGAATTCCTGACATATTCTCCAAAACGAACGATACGATCTGTCGGACAGTCACCGTGTATTTACCGCCGCCCTTGTCTGTCCTCTGCGACCAGAGCGCGGCCTTTGTGACGATTCCTAAGTTGCCGTTTTCGTCGAGACAATTTCCGGTGGAGTTGTCGAAGGTCCCTTTGAAGTCGCAATAATCTTCGACCCCCGCAATCGTGGGTCCTGTCTTTCCTCCGGTCTCGGTGTAGAGCGAATCGCCGGCGGCAATCTGTCGCGAGTTGCACTGTTCAATGTTCCACTTGTAAAGAGCAGCGCCGGCATTCGGAGCGGCAGGATTCGGGTCAGGGATATCGAGGGATCCGAAATTACCCGCGTCGGGAGGGGCTCCGATTTTCAGCATAAACGTGCGCTGCGCCTTCGTCATACTCTTCAGACGCTGGATATCGACTGCGTCCAGGTCGCGCAATGTGTCAGGGTTAGTTGGCTGCAGCAATTTTGTTAGAGTAACATAGGGTATCGCCCACGGCTTCACACAGGTCTGGGCCCCCACGTACGCTGCATAGGCGCGCGCTTTGGCCGTCACTTGCTTGCTCGTGCCGAGCAGCCCGGCCATGATGTACCGCGCCGAATCCCTCACCGTCACGGTCACCGTGTTCTCGGTCGAACCGCAGTGCCCTGCGTTGCCGAGGTAAGTCTGGGTGACAGCATCCCATTGTCCGCAAACAACGTCAGCGGGATTAACTGTAATGGGCGAATACAGCACCTTGTTCTTCTGACCGAAGCTCACCGCCGAATCAACCGTATGCGCTGTGTCGTCGATTTGCTGAATTACTCCTGCCAATGCCGCAGCATCAGCTGCTGTCTGGAGGTCGTTTTTCTGGTTGTACATCCGGCTCATGTCAATTACAACGGCCAGACATGTAAAGAGCGTAACAGATAGCATCGCGACGACTAACAGCGTCACTCCGCGCCGGTTCTCTAACTGACCTTTGGCAAGCGTCGGTGCACGTGTGCCGCGTCGTCCTCGATTGCCTCGCTTTTCGGAGTTCTTCATCTCAGCTCGCCGTTAGTGTTTTACCGTCCCTTGAACTGGGCGGCAATGTTAAGTACGGCGGGTCCCAGAATGACTATGAACAGTGCAGGGAAGATCAACAAGCCCAGTGGAAGCACCATCTTGACCGGAGCGGTTGCGGCCCGTTTTTCCGCATTTTGGCGGCGCTTCCGACGCAGCGTTTCGGACGAGACTCGAAGAGTCCGGGCGCTGCTGGAACCCCATTTCTCGCTTTGGATAAGACTTGCTATAAGTGTTCTGAGCTCCTCAACGCCAGTGCGCTCCCACAGTCCGCGCAAGGATTCTTCGCGCGCCATCCCGGCGTTGGTTCGCCGATTGACGACCATGAGCTCAGATGCAAGGTCAGGGTGAACGGTGACCAGCTCTTTCGCTACACGCAGAATTGCCGCATCCAGACTAATCCCGGCCTCTACGCACACCACGAGCAGGTCGAGCGTGTCAGGCAGCGACTTTCGAATCTTGTCCTGGCGCACCCGCACTGCGCGGGCCAGGAGGTAAACCGGGATTATGAAACCGGTCATCGCTGCGCCGAGCACGATCATGCTCATCTGGAAGAAGCTGTGCTTCGGCCCGAAGAGGAACGCAAGAACCGGCAGACCCACGGTGAATGCCACCCGCGCGAAGGAATAAAGCAGCGGAGCGGACGGATCATCGTATCCCGCCATCACCAGCTTTTCGCGCGTCTTCACGTCCTTGGCCCACACGGAAGGGGCCGCCTTCATCATCTTCTGCTTTACAACTGATTCCTGCGGGTCGTCGCGCCGAATGCGACGGCGAACGTCAGCGTCTGGAGTAGCGCCGAGAGTTCGCTCCACCGCTTCGCGCCGCGACCGCTCGGCCGAGATCATGTAAGCCGCTACGGCAAGGCCGGCGACCGCGCTGACAACGAGACCAATAAGGAGAAATACCATTCAGCCGTTACCTAAATGTCGACGTCGGCAATGCGCATCATGACCCAGTAACCCATCGCTACCGAGATCCCCGCGCCCAGCAGCATCAGACGACCCGCGCTCTGCGCCGTAAGGGGCTCGACGAAGGTGCGATTGAAGAATCGAAGCGCGATGAAGACCACGACGGGCATCAACGCGAGGAACTTCGCGGATATCTTCGGCTCGGCGACGAGCGTCTGAATGTGACCGCGCATCGCGATGCGGGCGCGGATAAGGTCAGCGAGATTCGACAGAACTTCGCTCAGGTTACCGCCTGTTTCGCGCTGAATGAGCACGGCTGTGACGAACATCTTGAGATCCAGGCTGTCCACTCGCTCCTGCATTCCGAGGAGAGCGGTGCGAACCTCGATTCCAAGCCGCTGCTCGTCATAGAATCGCGCCATTTCCGGACCGAGAGGCTCGGGCATTTCGTCCCCGATGAACTGCGTGGCGGCCTGGAATGAGTATCCGGCTCGCATCGCGCTGACGAGCATATCGATCGCGTCAGGAAGTTGAACCTCGAACTTGGTCAGCCGGCGACGCTTCTTCCACTTCAGCCAGCCGATCGGACCAACCCATCCGGCAACCGTGAGAAGAACTGCGAGGATGAAGTCATGCGACAGCCGGGCCATCAGCATACCGGCAACGCCGGACGTGGCCACCAGAAGGAGGAATGCGCCGGGCTTGAGCTCTGAGCCCGCGTGCTCGAGCTGACGGGCGATCTTGTCGCTCCATTCCTTGCCCGAGAGCAATCGATTCAGAACCCTGAGGTCGCTGGTCCGCTCGTCCTTCAGCAGCGACCACGATCTCACCTGGTGTTCGCGAACCTTGAGTCTGTCTCTGGCGACTCCCGCTGTTTCGAGAGTGCGGCGATTGACGATGATGTATCCGCCAATCACCACCGACATGGTGGCGAGGAATACGGCAGTCAGCAGCAGAATCACCGGGCGTATCCCTCCGCGAACATGCCGAGCGGAATCTCGACGCCTGCAACTGCGAGGCGCTCACTGAACTGCGGACGCACACCTGTGGGCTCGAACGCGCCCATGACGGTGCCGTCCGGCGCGATGCCCTTACGGTGGAAGCGATAGATCTCCTGAGTCGCAGTTACCTGCGATTCCATGCCCGTCACTTCGACAATGCTCGTGATACGGCGAGTACCGTCAGCCAGCCGGGATACCTGAATCACCAGGTCGAGCGCGGAAGCGATCTGCTCGCGCATTGCGCGATCCGGAAGGTTGGAGCCGGCCATGAGGATCATCGTCTCGAGACGGGCCAGCGCATCGCGAGGTGCGTTTGCGTGAATCGTCGTGAGCGAGCCTTCGTGACCCGTATTCATCGCCTGAAGCATGTCCAGCGCTTCGGCGCCTCGAACCTCGCCGACGATGATTCGGTCGGGGCGCATACGGAGCGCGTTCTTCACGAGGTCTCGCGCCTTCACCTCGCCCTCTCCCTCGGCATTCGGGGGACGGGTCTCCAGGCGCACCACGTGCTCCTGCTGAAGCCGAAGTTCCGCAGCGTCTTCGATCGTAATGATTCGCTGGTCGCCGGGGATGAACGAGGTAAGCGCATTCAGCAGGGTCGTTTTACCGGCGCCGGTACCGCCTGAAACGAGGATGTTTAGGCGCGCGACCACGCACGCCTCGAGAAGCATCGCCATCTCCTCGGTCATCGTGCCGTTTTCGATCAGCTTTTCGATGGTGAGTCCCGCGCCGAACCGACGAATCGAGAGAACCGGGCCGTCGATGGCGAGTGGCGGAATGATCGCGTTCACACGGGATCCATCGGGAAGTCGGGCGTCCACCATCGGCGACGATTCGTCAACGCGGCGCCCGATGCGGCTGACGATCCTGTCGATGACCGCAAGAACGTGAGCGTCGTTGCGGAATTTCGCGGCAACGTGGATCAGCCGTCCGAATCGCTCGATGTAGATCTCCTTCGATCCGTTCACGAGGATGTCGCTGATCGTCGTGTCACGGAACAACGGCTCGATCGGTCCGAGTCCCGTAATCTCGTACAGTACCTGCTCGATGATCTCTTCGCGGTCGGCGACCGTGAGTGGAGTGGGCTCGTCGCGAAGAAGCTCGATGACCAGGGCGCGAATCTCGGCGTTGAGAATCCGGTCATCGGAAATCTGCTCGAGAGCTTCGAGGTCGAGACGCTCGATGAGCCGCCGGTGAAGATCCATCTTCACGCGGTCGACGGCGGTGAGCGGCTCCTCCTCGATGCGTCGGGTATACATCCCCGACGCCGTTGCTCCGCTTGGCGTGATGCGCTTGGGGGCGTCCTTTACTGCCGGCTGAGGAGTGACCGGTGTCGGGACGGGGACCGTCGTTGGTGCCGCGGCCGCGCCGTTCTTCCGTCCGGTGAGTCGTTCTCTAAGTGACATTGCCTGCTCCCTTTGTCCTGAATAGGCTGCGGAGCCGCGAGGCACCGCGACCGGTTGGATCTGTTCCGTTCGTGATCGGTGCCGCCCCGCTTAGCTTTCTCGCGAGATCGACATAACCTCTCGCAAGGCGGGAGCTCGGCTGATGCGTAATCACCGGCACGCCCGCGTGCAGCGCGGCGCCGGACAGCTGAAAATCGTTTGGAAGCTTCGCGTAGATCTTCGATTCGAGAAGCTCCTCTGCTTCAGTCAGCGGCAGCACGTCTGCCGATAGATGACGATTCACGACAACGCAGATCTTTTCGTCGTCGTAGCCGAGGCGACGACAGATCGAAAGCGTCCGCTGAGTGCTTCGGAGCGCTGGAATCGACAAATGCGTAACGAGAAGGACTCGATCGGCTGCGTCGAGCGCTGCAAGAGTCCGCTCGTTGAGCGAATGCTCGCAGTCAACGACAGTGACTCCGAAATGCGTTCGAAGAAGATCGATGATCGACGCAATCGTCGCGGCATCGAAGAATTCTTCGAGCTCGGGATTGTCTCCCGTAGGAAGCGCCCACACTCCGCCGGGACACGGAGTCAGCAGGGAATTGAGAAGCTCCGCGTCGACCTTGTCTCCCTTGGCGACGAGGTCTCCCAGATCGTACGCCTGCTGGAGATTGAGAAAGATCCGAACGTCTCCGCCGGTAACGACGAGGTCGGCAAGCGCGACGCGGGCGTTAGTGCGCGCCATCGCGAGCGCCTGCGCAAGGTTCACGGCAAGACTCGTGGCTCCGAGTCCGCCCTTACCGCTGTAGACGGCGAATAGTTTTCCTTTGTGGCCCTCGGTCGTAGTCCTCCACATCAGGCGCTCGATTGCGCCTCCGAGCTCCTGCGCGCTCGGAGGATACACGAGGAATTCGTGCATCCCTGAGCGCATCGCACGGAGAATCAGATCGGGATCAGCGGTGGGGGCAGTGCCGATTACCGACATCGTCGGCGCCTTCCGAATCTCGCGCTCCAGCGTCAACAGCTCCGCCGGCGCGATGTCCTGAAGCGGGATCATCACCAGGTCGAACGGACCCTGACGCATGATGTCCAGCGCATCGGTTCGATCCCGAGCATGCCGAACTTCGGTGAACCCGAAGCGGGCGAGAACTTCCGCCACGGTCTCCTGAGACCCGGCGGCACCCTGTGCGATGAGTGCCCTGCGCGACATTTCGACGGCTACCTTATGATAGGCGACGGTGGACGACTCGGACCTTCCAGCAGTTTCTTCTTGATTGCATCCCTTGCCGGAAGCGCCGTGTCGGGAACCAGGTGAAGAATATCCTGCGGCCTCGGATCCATAGGATCCACAATAACCGGCGTAACAACGATCAACAATTCGCTTTCGTTTTTCTGATACCTGGTGCTTCCGAAGAGCGACCCGATTATCGGGAGGTCTTTGAGGTAGGGCACGCCGCTACGGACGCGCTCGTCCTCGCTGTTGAACAGTCCGGAGATAATCATGCTCTGATCGCGTCGCACGTCCACTGTGGTTTCGACCCGGCGCGTCCTGAATGCCGGGATCCGGAAGCCGGAGAGAAGCACGCTGTTCACGAAGTCGAGGCTCGATACTTCGGGACGAACGGCCAGCTTGATGAGACTGTCGCTTACGATTTCAGCAAGGAAGCGAAGGCGGACGCCGAACTCCTTATACTGAATCGTGACACGGTTGCTGGCGAGGTCACCACCACCCTGAACGATCGGAATCGGGAGCTCGCCACCCGCAAGGAACGTCGCCTCCTCCTTGTTTCCCGCGAGAAGGTTCGGCTCGGCAAGTGTGTGCGCGCGTCCCCGCGACTCTTCGGCCTCGAGGAATGCCAGCAAGTTCTTCGTTCCGAAATCGGAAAGAACCGTCAGAAAGCCCGACGAAGAGGGAATCCTGATCTTTCCATCAGCGCCGAAGACGTCGTCGCTCCTGAAGATTCCAGTGCCGACGCGGGTGTCACCGTTTCTCCACACGCCAGACACGCCGATGTTGCGAAGTGCGTCCTTCCGCACTTCCGCGATCTTGATGTAAATGGCGACCTGCATCCGATCCGACGGGGAGTGAACTGAGATGCGATAGTGCTGCCGCGAGCCGTTTGCGAGCCAGAGGATCGCGTCGGTCTCACCCGATGTCTTGGCGTTGATGACCAGCTCGCGTGTCCCGACAACGACAATGTCCGCTACGTCGGGATTGGAAATTGAAACCCGCGTAATCGACGTTGGCGTCGTGAGCGGGTACGACCTGCCGATCGGCAGGTCGATTCGAATGACCGGTGCCTGCGCCTGTGCGATTCGGGCCGTGAGACTGACGAAAACACACAGGCCGAGATACATCCAGGATCTGAGAGCTTTTGCGTGCGCGTTCAGCTGAGCCTCCGCGAACAGATGAGAGTTTCTATGTAGACGATTCACGGGGGTCAGCGCTTCGAGGTCGTATCAAACTTGAGCGGCGCGTCCTGCTTCCCGGCTCGGTAAACGTTGACGGTGGCGGAATCGGGTCGGCGCGGCGGCTCGGGCCTCGGGGCCGGCGCAGCCTCAACGGGGCGCGGCGCAGGCGCTGATCTTCGCGCAGGCGCGTGGCTGGTTGGAGCGGACACTCGCCCACCAAGTTGTAGCTGCGAGAGGACGTCACCCGATGTGGCGCCCTTCGTCTTGACGCTATCCGGATCCCCATATCCGCGAAGAACCATCGCGATGGTTCCCTGGTTCATGGCGACGGCGAGTCTCTCTGCTTCATCAGGCGTAACGGCGAGCGTGACGGTTGGAGCAGAAATCGGCTTTCCGCTCGCGTCCCGCTGCAGCTCAGTGCCGATGGCGAGCACCCGCATATTCTCCATGAACAGCTTCGCCACCTGCTTGTTGGTGGTGGGCTCGACGATGTTCACCAGCACATCGACACGGCTATTCGGCTGGATCAGACCGGCGATGCCGGCAACGTCATTGATCCGCACCGACATTGCGCGTTGCCCGGGAGGAATCTTGAGCTCGAGTCCGGGTCCGGTGCCCGCAGGCGCGAGACGTCCCGGAACGATCACTTCACCAGAAAAAATGTTGACGCGAGCGACGCGACCTTGAACCGAGTCGATACTAGTGTACGCCCCGGTGGGTATCGTTGCCTTGGGCCACACTGCCGTGGTCACCATCACGCGATCGATTGCACCGCCCTCAGGGACATCCGCCGTGGCTACGACCACTGGAGCAGTTTCGATCTTGGCGTTGGCATTGTTTGCTGCAAGCAGCCGATATGCGCCAAACGTCGCGGCCCCAGCGACGATGAGGGCCCCATAAAGAATCGTTCTATACCGTGTATCCGCCATCTTTCTCCGCCTGGCTGGTTAGCCTGTGTCAGAATGTGTTACTGTCTCGAATCAAACATACCCGCGGGCTGTGCCCATCAAGTTGGCTCCTGTTCCCACCTAAACACCGCGCGCCGCGTCATGAGGATCTGCCCTCCAGTGAAGATCTTGAGGGGTGTGGTGCTGAGCCACTTGTAGTTTTTCACCTGGACCGCGACATACCCCGCCAACTTCGAGGAGTCGATCACCGTGATCAGGGAGTCGGCGAGCGAATCTCCGCCGAAGGCGTTGAACGACTGCTTTACCTTGTTTTTGATCGCTGTCTTGTTTGAGTCGGGGAATGGGAAAACGGCCGCGTAACGCCCGCCTTCGCGAACCGCTGATGAAAGCGAGTTCGAAGTGTAGTACGCGCGCGCGAAATCAATGGCGCCCCACACAATTAGAATCAGAACAGGCATGGCCACGGCGAGCTCAACCATTACGGCGCCACGCGCGCTTCTACGTCTTCCAATGCTCCGCATTCCAGCCTCCTCAGAGATTCGGCATTATCTCGGGCATCCATGCGGCTGCCAGGGCACCGACCACAAGCGCCACGCCGTATGGAATAGTCTGCCTGGAACGACCTGAATCCGCCGAGGTTGCCAGCACGGTCGGTGCAGCAGTCGCAAGCCAAACATTTTCAACTACGCGCTTGAGGCCGTGCTTCCACATCGTCCAGGCCAAAGCAAGCAACGCCCCGGCGAGTGCGGCGATCACTGCCCCTTCGATTGCTCTCGCTGGCCCGAGCCAAGCCCCTGAGGCGGCGAAAAGCTTCACGTCACCCGCGCCAAGCCAACCCAGCAGATAAAACGGCAACCAGATCAACAACCCTGCGAACAGTCCTCCGACTCCACGCAGTGCGCCTTCAACGGGCGGTACGTGGAGCACGGAGAATCCGAGTCCAGCAATTGCCAACACGAGCACCAGGGAATTCGGAATTCTCCTCGTCCTCACGTCTCCAACCGCGGCGTACACCAGCAGCAGTGTGTACACCACGCCAGCGATCATTCCCAGTGTGGTCCCCGGGAAGATCGACGTGGCGTCTCTTACTTGAAGTTCGCGTTGATTGCCGAGAACTTCGCGGAAACGGTGTTTCCGAGCACTGCAACGACGATGACGCAGATTACAGCAATGAGGGCGATCAGCAGCCCGTACTCGACGAGCGCCGCACCGTCCTCATTTGCGACAAAGCGTCGCGCTCCCTTCATGAGACTTTTCATCCGTCCTCCGGTGATAGAAAAGCCGAGAATGCGTGCTCACCAGTAACTGGTGATCAACGGCATCTCCGGCACTAATGGAGTGCACCTTCGTGCACTGCCCCGCAACATCCAACAGACTGCCAGACCAGCAATCAGAAACGTCTCAATTCTGGTGTTTTGGCGAAGAACGACGGTATGTGGGGCTAATCAGTACTGCAAGCGGAACATTTGTTTTTAACGTTACAAAAAAGAGACCGACAGACTTTTTCAACACTGCCGGTCTCAG
Source organism: Gemmatimonadaceae bacterium (assembly GCA_036560025.1). Lineage (GTDB taxonomy): Bacteria > Gemmatimonadota > Gemmatimonadetes > Gemmatimonadales > Gemmatimonadaceae > UBA4720. The sequence continues at coordinate 15,324 of DATBRZ010000156.1, forward strand.
GCGCCTACAACGCGGCGAAATTCGCGCGCGAGCGCTACTTGAAGTTCTCGTTGATTGCCGAAAACTTTGCCGAAACCGTGTTTCCGAGAACGGCCACGACGATGACGCAAATCACGGCGATCAGAGCGATCAACAGGCCGTACTCCACCAGCGCAGCACCCTCTTGATCTCTGACGAACTTCCGCGTTCCCGCGATGACGCTTTTCATAACACTCCATCGAAAATGTTAGCCCGCCTCAGCCCGTGAACGCCTAGTCGTCCTGAGATGCTGGATCCGCGTGCTACCGCCGGCGACTGGAGAGATGGCCGATCGCCTCTCGGCGCGTAGAGCGTATAAAAGAAACGTCCGTCGTGCAAGTAAAAAATCAGTTTCTGCGTCACAAAAATGAGACGCAGAAAGAATTCAACAATTTGTGGGAAAAAAGAAGGCAAAACCGAGCTGAACGGCTTTGCCTTTAGCCCCGCTGTCTCGGTGGCTGTTTATTTGAAAATAGCGTTCATCGACGAATACTTCGCCGACACCGTATTGCCGAGAACTGCTACAACAATGACGCAGATCACCGCGATGAGCGCTATCAGCAAGCCGTACTCGGCGAGCGCTGCTCCCTCGTCATCGGCAATCAGTCTACGCGTCCCCACGTTGACGCTTTTCATAACACACCCTCGATAAAAGGCGAATCCTGCGTTCCGGCGGTGCTTCCCAGCGACGGTAACTGCGTCGTGTCTCAATGAAACTGGAATCGCTTCGTCTTGCGGCAGGCACGAGCCTAACACAGGACTGACTGTTACTGCAAGTAAAAATTTGCTCGTATTGTTACAAAAACGAGATGCAACGGATTACCGAGCCACCTCACATAGCGCCCACACTAAAACTTTCCACAAGATCGACGACGTACATCCGTATTAAGAAACATTTCGTTGCTGGCGGCTTCCGATTGCCACTGCGAGATTGCGTCCCCCATGCGGCGCAATGCAATTCCGTCCGGCGCAGATCTCTTCTTCATCGTCGCAGCGCCGATCAAATCCATACTCGGCGCAGTAAAGCTCACACAGAGCGACGGCGACCTCGCTGCTCATCTGCGCATGGGCAACGTCATCCTCAGCACGAGACACATTCCCGCACACAGCCTCGCGTCATACACCGCGGCAGCGGATCCAATGGTGGCGCATGCGTGGCTCAGCGAGGTGTTCCTGGCTGTCTTGTACCGTGCAGGCGGACTGCCACTCGTGACTGTTTTCACGGCGATGATGATCGGCCTCACGCACGCGCTCATCGCGGTGTTCCTTCGCCGCAAAGGCGTCGATCCGAGATGGGCGCTCCTCGCAGCTGTTATCAGTCTTGCGCTCGGCGCAAGTCACTGGCTCGCCCGGCCGCACATGTTCTCGATACTCGGCTCTGCGCTGACTGTCTTCGCGCTCGAATCGGAGCGGCGGCGAAAGTACCTGTTCTTCCTGCCGCTGTTCGCATTGTGGGCGAATCTGCACGGCGGCTGGGCATTCGGTCTTTTGCTGATAACGATGTATATCGCCGGAGATTTCGGCGAGACATTACTTGGTGGGGACAAGCGCTTCTGGCTTGCGCGCGCTCGCGAGAACGCTGTCGCGTTCGCAGTTGCGGTCCTCGCGACGGGACTCAATCCCTACGGATACCGGCTGCATCAGGAAGTGTTGTTCGCCGTAACGAGCTCATCGTTGGCGAACAACATCATCGAGTATCTGTCTCCGAATTTTCACGACCCCACCAATCTTCCATTTCTCCTGACGCTGGTTCTGTCGTTCGCGCTGCTCGCAGTGTGCACGCGGCGTATGCCTCTGCCGTGGCTATTCGTCACGACGCTCTCGCTGTTTCTCGCGCTGCGCTCGTATCGCAACGTTGCCCTATTCGGTGTCACCGCATGGCCGCTCATCGCGCTGCACGTCGCGCGTGCGTGGCCCGCTCATCGTCGACGCTTTCCGCTGTTCACGGAGTTTGCGCGCATCGATGCACAGACCCGCGTTGGCCTGTGGTCCATTCCTGTCGTTGTGCTGCTGGTCCTGCTCGGACTCAACCGAGGATCTGTCGCAGGCTACCAGTTGATTCAGGACCGGTGGGATCGGCGGAGAGTTCCGGTAGACGCCGTGAACGCTGCGAAGGCAGCGGGACTTCCCGGACGCCTGCTCACGCCGTGGGACTGGGGCGGCTATCTCATGTATGCATGGCCCGGCAAACCCATTCATGTGGATCCGCTCAAGTTCAACGACACGACGATGCGCTCGTACAGCAAGATCTGGGAGCTTTGGCCGGGCTGGCAGGACGAGCTCAAGCGATGGCAGGTGCAGATGGTTCTGTCGAGACCGAAGGAAGCACTGACTCTTGCGCTTGCGCGTGAGCGCGACTGGACAGTCTGGTATCGTGACTCGACCGCGGTGATCTGGCGGCCGGTTTCCGTACCGTCGACGAGCGGGCCGCGCTGATAACTTTCGGATATCATGTCGCGAACTGTTTCCGCAGCTCCGCGTACCGCAGCGTCATCGCCGCTTACCAAGGAGGAGATGCAACGCTACGGCCGGCACTTGCAGCTCCCCGAGATGGGGGCCAAGGGCCAGGCAAGGCTCAAATCCGCGCGGGTGCTGCTGGTTGGTGTTGGCGGACTTGGATCGCCGGCCGCGCTATACCTCGCTGCGGCGGGTGTCGGCACGATTGGAGTTGTTGATCCCGATCGTGTCGATCTGAGCAACCTGCAGCGACAGGTGCTCCACGGCACGCCTGACATCGGCCGCCCCAAGTCGGAATCTGCGGAAGAGCGCATAAGAAGCATCAATCCACACGTAGAGGTCGAGCTGTTTGATACCCGGCTCAGTTCTCAGAACGCTCTCGAAGTAATGGAATCGTTCGACGTCGTCATCGACGGGTCGGACAATTTCCCCACGCGCTATCTGGTAAACGACGCGGCAGTGATTCTCGGGATCCCCGATGTATATGGAAGCGTTCACAGGTTCGAGGGTCAGGTCTCAGTATTCGCTACCGCTGCCGGCCCGTGCTACCGATGTCTGTTTCGCGATCCGCCGCCCGCAGGGTTGATCCCGGATTGCGCTCAAGCCGGTGTGCTTGGCGTTCTACCCGGATTGATCGGAACACTTCAGGCAACTGAAGCGCTCAAGCTACTGCTGGCAATCGGCGAGCCGCTGGCAGGCAAGCTTCTTCTCGTCGACAGCCTGTCGATGAAGTTCAGAACAATCGAGATCCAGCGAGATCCGGATTGCCCGACGTGCGGAGCGAATCGCACGAATGCGCTTATCGATTACGAGCAGTTGTGCGCATCTCAGGTTGAAGACCATGCGTCACACGCGGGCAATGGCGAGAATGTCGCTCGCGTAATGCCGGCCGAGCTGTCGGAACGACTGTCGAAAGGCGAGGTAATCGATCTGATCGACGTGCGCGAGCCGTACGAATGGGATCAGGATCGGCTCGCAAGCGCTCGTCTCATTCCTCTTGGTGAGATCGCCTCAGCTGTCGACGCCATCCGAGATGATCGGCCGACCGTGCTGTATTGCAAGTCAGGAAACAGAAGCCTGCAGGCCGCTCGCTATCTCGCGTCCGCCGGAAAGCCGAATGTGGCAACGCTCGTCGGCGGAATCGACCGCTGGCGCGCGGAAGTAGATCCGCAGCCTTTCTCGGACTAGCTCCGAATGCCGACGACGTATCCGGTTCAGAATCCCCTGAGTCGGTTCACGCGGCTATACGCACAGGCGCAGGCGGTTGATCGCGCGCTGCTCAAGGAGCCGAACGCCATGTCACTCGCAACAGTCGGCATGGCGGGCGCTCCTTCCGTGCGCATGGTTCTAATGAAGCATTTCGATGAAGATGGCTTTGTTTTCTACACGAACCTCGAGGGGCGAAAGGGGAGGGAGCTACGCACGAGACCCAGTGCCGCGCTCTGCTTTCACTGGCCGCCGCTCGATGTGCAGGTTCGAGTAGAAGGCAGTGTGACGCAGGTGAGTGACGCCGAAGCGGACGAGTACTGGACGACTCGCGAGCGATCGAGCCAGATAAGTGCGTGGGCCTCACAGCAGAGTCAGCCAATCGAGAACGCAGATGATCTGATGCTGCGTTTCGCCGAGGTGGAAAAGAAATACGAGGGGCAACCGGTGCCGCGTCCGCCCTTCTGGTCCGGCTTTCGACTACGGCCGGATCGGATCGAGTTCTGGAAAGGGAAGCCTAGCCGCCTTCACGAGAGACACCTCTACGTCCGCTCAGGCGACAGCTGGACGATGGAGACGCTCTATCCCTGAGCCGCGTCAGCCGTCGATGCGCTCGCGAATCCGGGTAGCGCTCGCGATCGCGGTTCTATCGGCGCTTCTTTTCTATTTCGAGCGACTTCGCGAGCCCGGAGGTCATAGTGACTTCGGGCAGGTATGGTTCGGCGCGCGAGCGCTTTTCCATCACGCGAATCCGTACGACCTGATCGGTCCCGGTCGTGCGTTCGAGTGGCTGTGGCCCTTGTTCTATCCCGCTCCGGCACTTCTCGTTGCGATGGTGTTCGCATGGATGCCGGAGATGCTCGCGGCGACGATGTTCGTCGGAATTTCGGCTGGGCTCCTTGGCTTCGCCTTGACCGCGGACGGCTGGTATCGCCTGCCACTCTTTCTTTCATCCGCCTTCGTGATCGCCGTGCGCGCCGCGCAGTGGTCGCCACTCATGACCGCCGCGTTGTGTATTCCTGGTCTGGCATGGGTTCTGGCTGCGAAGCCGAACCTGGGTCTGGTGCTTGTCGCGTATACGCGATCATCGAAAGCCCTTATGATTGGGCTGATCGGCGGGCTGATTCTCGTGCTGGTAAGCCTCGTGGTCATCCCTTCGTGGCCGCAGAGCTGGACATCGAACATCCGGAGTGTCGATCAATTCACGATACCCATCACCCGCTGGGGCGGCGTGTTCGTACTTCTCGCGCTCCTGAAATGGCGCCGTCCTGAGGCGAGGCTGATCGTGGCGCTGGCATGCGTTCCACAAACGGCGTACTGGTACGAAGCACTCCCACTTCTACTCGTGCCGGCGACGTTTCGTGAGAGCCTGATGTTGTCGTTGTTTTCGAGCTTCGGATTCATCCTCGAGAGATTTCTCGTCGGGTTCGCACCGAATGTGCCGTTCCAGGACGTCGGGACCCTTATGATCGCGTTCGTATACCTGCCCGCAACCATGCTAGTAGTCGGCCGCCCGAACGTCGGCGAGCTTCCCGAGTGGATCACTGTCGTCACCCGGCGGAGAAAAGTCGAAGCCTGAAACGGTACCATCGAGCGCGCGAATGGTCTAAACTTGGGCATGACGCTGATCGAGCGACCCGCGTTCACCGAGCCGACGACCGAAGAAGGTCCGTGGACAATCGACTCCGCGCGCACTCTCTACAACATCGAAGGCTGGGGAATCGGCTACTTCGACGTGAACGAGCAGGGACACGTCATCGTTCGGCCGGATGCTGACAATCCCACTCGCGAGCTCGATCTGTTCGAGCTGGCGAATGATCTCGAGGCGCAGGGCGTTGGCATGCCTCTCTTGCTCCGCTTCTCCGACATTCTGCGCTCTCGCATAGACTCGCTGAACGAGCGGTTCGCGCGCGCGATGCGCGAATACGAGTACGAGGGCGAATACTCCACGGTATATCCGATCAAGGTCAACCAGCAGCGGCACGTCGTCGAGGAGATCGTCGAATTCGGCAAGAGCGCAAGTGTCGGCCTCGAGTGCGGAAGTAAGCCGGAGCTCCAGGCCGTTCTGGGTCTGGCCGAGCATACCGACCATCTGATCGTCTGCAATGGCTACAAGGACGAGGAGTTCATGCGGCTCGCGCTGATGGGACAGAAGCTCGGCCATCAGGTATTCATCGTCCTCGAGCAGCTGAGCGAAGTCGACGTTCTCCTGCAGGTGGCTGACGAGCTCGGTGTGAATCCCACCGCCGGTGTCCGGATCAAGCTTCACTCGGAAGGTTCGGGACGATGGGCGCGCAGCGGAGGCGAAAAATCAAAGTTCGGACTCAGCACTGCTCAGCTCGTTGCCCTCGTCGACAAACTGCGAACGCTCGGGCGACTCGATCTGATCAAGCTCATCCACTTCCATCTCGGCTCGCAGATCACCGACATCCGGTACATCAAGGCGGGCCTTCAGGAGATCTCGCGCTATTACGCTGAGTTGCGAGCCATGGGCGTCGACGTCACACATGTCGACGTTGGCGGCGGACTCGGAGTGGACTACGACGGATCCGGCTCGACTTCTCAGGCGAGCGTCAACTATTCACTTCAGGAATACGCGAACGACGTCGTCTATACCCTGGCCGAGGCGTGTCGCGCGGACGATTTGCCGATGCCGCACATCATCAGCGAATCAGGACGTGCGCTTACGGCGCATCACGCGTTGCTGCTCCTGAGCGTGATCGATGTCGAATCGCAGGCTGGAACCACGCTCCCGGAGCTCGCCGACGATGATCACAGCTTTCTCCATGCGATGGCCGCCGACTATCACGCCGTGAGCGGGCGGCGCGTAAGAGAGGTTTACCACGATGCGACTTACGCGAAGGATCGCGCGCAGGATCTCTTCAGCAGCGGTGTGCTCACACTTCGCGAGCGTGCACTCGCCGAGCAGATCTACGTTGCCACGGTTACTGCGGTGGCGCGAATCGCCCAGCGCGATCGCGAAGAATACGAGGACATCATCGAGGACCTGGAGGGAGCGCTCACCGACCGCTATTTCTGCAATTTCTCGCTCTTCCAGTCGTTACCGGATAGCTGGGCGATCGACCAGCTCTTTCCGGTGATGCCCATTCATCGGCTGGATGAGGAGCCGACTCGGCGCGGAACCATCCAGGACGTCACGTGCGACTCTGACGGCAAAATCGAGCAGTTCATCGGCGAGCGCACTGCCCGGCCGAGTCTTGCGCTTCACCCGTTCATCGACGGCGAGCAGTACATCATTGGAATCTTTCTCACCGGCGCGTACCAGGAGATTCTCGGCGACCTGCACAATCTTTTCGGCGACACTAACACAGTGCACATTCGGCTGTCCGACACCGGTTATGAAGTCGCAGAGCTCGTTCACGGGGATACCGTAACAGAAGTTCTCGCGTACGTGCAATTCCGCGCATCTGATCTGCTGGCAACGTTTCGGCGAAAGGTCGCCGCGGCCGGCGGAATCACGCGTCAGGAAGCCAACACGTTCATCGCAGATTACGTGGCAGGGCTCGAGGGATACACCTACCTCGAGGGGGAAGCGGCCCGCTAAAGCAAAAACAACATCGAAAGTCAGAGATGACTTTCGATGTTGTTTTTCTTAAGCAGCCGCCGAAGCATCAACACCCAGGGCGGCAGTTCTCCCTCATTCTTGCGACGCAGAACCATGATGGTTGCCGGCAGGTAGCAGATCGCAACCATCAACGATCCCATCTGCGAATTGAATTCGACTTCGTTGCGCGCTGTCATGACGTAAGGCGGGATTACATAACCCAGCAGCGAGATCAGTGACAGCGCCAGCGCCTCGCGGTATGTGGATGCGACCAGCATCACCGGGACTGCTTCGTACCAGCTGTTGGTCTGGGGCACGCATGCGAGCGCCACGATCAGTCGAGCCTCAGGGCGACGCCACCTGAGGAGCGCGAGAAGGATCGCGAATCCGCCGATTCGAGTGACCGGCGCAAAAAAGTGGTGCTGACTGGCGACCACCGACAGCCAGGCTCGGGGCCACGAAGGGAAGAGGGCAAACGCCACGGCGGTGAGTGCCACGCCTCCGATTGCTGCAATCTTGAGCAGTCGCGAGGAGCTGGTCGAGGCCAGAACAGCCAATCCGAGGTTCGGTTTCGCAACAACGATCCAGCCAACTGCCGGAAGCAAAAAAGCAGCGGAGACTATGGGTGACCATTGTCCCACCAGCGCCGCGAGAATGAACGGCCATGATAGAAAGATCGGCAGCCGTCCCCATCCCTTCTCGCTGATGCCGTAGGCCAGGAGCGCGGCAGAGATTGCGACGAACAGAAAAGTCGCGACGACTTCGGAAAACGGAGTAAGCGGCAGAGCAACGACAAACGAGGTTGCGGGGTAATTCACCGTCCACGGAAAGTCGTATTGCATTCCCGGCCCAACGAGACCATAGGGATTCGCGCCGTGAAGCAAGGCTCGCGCTCCGAACCAGATCATGCCGAAGTCGCTCGGATGCCATGTGATTCGCTCGAACCGCAACACTGCCAACGCTCCGGCGGCGATGCCGATTGAGCTGGCAACGAGAGCTCTCCTTGCAACGGAAGGGCGGATAATCGCGTCGGAAATCATGCTCGCATCGATTCGTTCGTTAGTTTCTTTGCCGTTTCGCGCCACCAAATAGGACGAATGCCGCCAGGTCGACACAACGGAAAACGGAGCGCCGACTGTTGGACAGTGAAAAGCGACAACGAATTCTCAATGCAATCGGAATCACCGCCACGGGAAATCCTGCCACACCGGACCCGGCGTTCCCATGGGGGGCGAACAAGCCGACGATAAAACTGCGGCTCGTCGTCGCAATTCTCCTCGCGCTGCTTGCCGCAGCGATACTGCTTCGTGAGTATCGCGACACACCCGGCTTCAAATCCGATTTTGCGATCGTGTGGTTTGCGGCGAAGTCGGTTCTCGCGGGATCGGATCCGTATCAGCTCGTTGGCCCGGGCAAGACGTTCGAGCTTGGCACGCCACTGCTGTATCCTGGAATCGCATTCGTTCCGGTGATTCCATTCACGTTCTTCTCCGAAAAAACTGCGTCCCTCGCCTTTGTCTTTCTGTCGACGTTTCTGCTTGCGTACGGCATCACAAGAAAAAGCTGGCATCTTCTTCCAATGTTTGTAACGGAAGCGTTTGCGTCATCGGCACGCCTTGCCCAATGGTCACTCATCCTGACCGCGGCCCTGTTCATTCCAGCGCTGGGAGCCCTCACCTTCGTTAAGCCACAGAATGGAGTTCCAGTCGTGGTGGGAAGTCCATCACAGCGAACGTTCTGGGCCGCGATTGCCGGGGGGATTTTTTTCACGGCCATAAGTCTCATCCTCCTCCCATCATGGCCGGCGACGTGGTGGCGCCTTCTTGGCACCGCGCACCACATGGGCGCACCAGTGGCCAGACTTGGCGGCGTATTCACACTTCTCGTTCTCCTACGGTGGCGCCGATGGGAAGCGTGGCTCTTGCTTGCGTTGGTGTGCATGCCCCAGACGTGGGGATGGTACAATGCGCTGATGCTGTTTGCGATTCCAGCAACATGGCGCGAAGCATGTGTGCTCGCGCTCGTCAGCTCTCTCGGCGCGATACTTGGCGGGTTTCTGATCGGACCGGGCCAATCCCTCGAAGGATTTCAGGGCGCGTTGATGGTCGCGACAGGTTATCTCCCGGCAATGCTGATCGTTCTTCGCCGGCCGAACGAAGGGACTCCGCCGGCGTGGATTGGCCTACTGCAGCGTTTTGTGGGGCCGCGATTACTGCGGGAGAATCGCCGGGCGGGCTGAAGGCAGCTGCACCTCTAGGCGCCGCGCCTGCGGCTCGAACAATCGATCCCGGCGAAGTCCCCAGCGATGCAGTCGATACCGGAGCGAGGTGCCAAGCACTCCCATGCCGTACACCACTGAGCGTCGGAAGCTTATCGATGAAGCCTCGGCAAAATACTTCGTCGGGCACGATATCTCGCCGATGCGGAAGCCGAACGCCACCGCTTGCGCAAGTATCTGATTGTCGAACACGAAATCGTCCGATGCCTCGAGCAGCGGAAGTGTCTCGAGGACGCGACGCGAAAACGCGCGATAGCCGGTGTGATACTCCGACAGCTTCGCGCCGAGCATGAGGTTCTCGACGAATGTGAGTCCGCGGTTGGAGATGTACTTGTACAGCGGCATGCCTCCCTTCAACGCGCCCGTGCCGAGAATTCGCGAGCCGAGCACGATATCGAACTCGCCGGAAGCAACGAGCCACGCCATCGCCCCGATCAGCTTCGGCGTGTACTGGTAGTCCGGATGCAGCATGATGACGATGTCGGCTCCGCGACCGAGAGCTTCGGCGTAGCAGGTTTTCTGGTTCGCACCGTAACCACGATTCTCCGGGTGGACGATGCACGGCACTCCCAGGCGCTTCGCCACGGCAACGGTGCCGTCGCGCGACGCATCGTCGACGAGAAGGAAGTCGTCGATCACCCCCGCTGGCACATCGCTGAGCGTCTGCTCGAGTGTCTTTTCGGCGTTGTAGGCTGGTAGAACGACCATCACCCGGGCGCCACCAATCATTGGATCAACCTCCTAGGCCGGAGCATTCGCAGGCACTCTGTATTCCGGCAGCCTCCACGTACCCCCGCGTTCGTTTGGTCTGCGCAGAATCATTATCAGTGCAGGAAGATAAGCGAACAGGATCATGTCGTTCGATACCCGATGATACACGTCCATGATGTTCGTTGCCGTAATGGGCGAGAACAGTTCATAGACGAACCCGGATGAGATCAGAAGTGAGAGAATGAGGGATTCGCGAAAGCTTGACGGAATAAGCAAAAGCGGGAGCACGTGGTACCAGGACGGAGTATGAGGGACGCAACCCAGGGCGAGCAGCAATCTTGCTTCAGGACGGCGCCATCGGAGAAGCGCGAGAGCTATAACAAAGCCGAATCGCTGCGTGATCGGTGCCAGACCATGGTGACCTGTCGAGACAAGATTTAGCCACTCTCGTGGCCAGCTCGGGAGGAGAATCAACGAAACTACGACGATTATCCCTCCGCCGAGGATCACGGTCTTGACGGCTCGCCACGTCGAGCTCGAAGCCAATAATGCGATTCCAATATTCGGCTTGCACACGTAGATCCACGCCAGGTTTGGCAGCAACATCGCCGCAGTGAAGACTGGAGTCCACTGACCGCGACGTGCCGCGATAACGAACGCCGACGAAAGAAAGAGAGGTGTGCGGTACAGCCCGTCAGCAGTGAGTGCAAACGCGAGAGCAAAGACTGAGAGCCACATAAAAACGATGGCCGACGCTTGTTCGGACAGCAGTCCGAACGGCAACGCCACGACGAGCGCCGTTGCCGGGTAGAGCAGGGCGAAATCCTTGTTGTACACGCGTCCCGGGCCAACGAGCTGGTAAGGGTCGCCATGCTCTATAATCGTCTTCGCGCCAAAACGAATCATGTTGAAGTCGCCCTCATCGCCGCCTTTCCTGAGGGGCTCCAGATATGACAGAAAGGCTGCAGCGCTCGCGACAGCAACCGCGATCATCAGCCGAAGCCGAAGCGGTGGTTTTCGCATCGTCATTTCTTCACCAGAGCGAGAAACGCACTGGTGGGTGTGCTGACCCCACAGGGTCAGTCATGTCGCGGACGAGATTAGCGCGCGGCTACTTTCGAAATCTTTCCTCGACCTCTTTCCAGTTGACAACGCTCCACCATGCACTGATGTAATCAGGCCGGCGATTCTGGTAGCGGAGGTAGTACGCATGCTCCCAGACGTCGAGGCCTAGAATCGGAGTCTTCCCCTCCATCAGTGGGTTGTCCTGGTTGGGCGTGCTGGTGATCGACAGCTTTCCGCCGTCATTCAGCAGCCAGACCCAGCCCGACCCAAAGCGACCGGTGCCCGCTGCCGACCACTGCTCCTTGAACTTGTCGAATCCGCCGAATGAGCTCTTGATCGCATCAGCGAGCTTCCCGCCCGGCTCCCCGCCGGCGTTCGGTCCCATGATCTGCCAAAACATAGAGTGATTCCAATGTCCGCCGCCGTTGTTTCGGACAGCCGTGCGCACCGATTCAGGAACCGAATTGATTCCGCGCATCAGCTCCTCGATGGACTTGTTCGCGAGCTCAGGCGCTTTTTCGATCGCCGCGTTCAGGTTGTTCACGTACGTCTGATGATGCTTCCCGTGATGGATCTGCATCGTCTGAGTATCGATATGCGGCTCGAGCGCATCGAACGCGTACGGAAGGGAAGGTAAGGTGAACGGCATTGCGAGTTCCTCCTTTCAACTCGTGGTTGCGGCTGCTCGACCTCTCTGCTTCCACCAGCTGATGATGCCCGGAAGTATCGAGACGAATACGACAACGACCACTACCAGCTCGATGTGCTCGTCGACTCCCGGAATATATCTGCCCAGAAAATATCCGGTGAACAGCATGCTCCACACCCACAGCGTGGTGCCGAGTATGCTGGTGACGAGAAAAAGTCGATAACGCATTTGTCCGGCGCCCGCGACTACCGGCGAAAACGTCCGGATGATTGGCACGAATTGCGCGAGGATGATCGTCTTGCGTCCGTGGCGTGCGTAGAACTCGCGCGCACTGATAAGGTGCTTCCGGTTGAAGAAGAGCGAATTCTCGCGCGTAAAAATTCGTGGACCAGTGCTGTTGCCGATGAGGTAGCCGACCGAGTTTCCACAGATCGCCGCGACGTTCAACAAGAGTCCGAGGAGATAGACGTTGATGAATTGCTGGCCCGCAACCAGGCCAGCGGTCACGAGGAGTGAGTCGCCCGGAAGAAAAAACCCGACCAGAAGGCCGGTTTCAGCGAATACAATCGCCGTCAGTCCGATGTAGCCGGCCCATTTGATGAGCGCGGGCAGGTCGGACAGGTTGGCAAACAGCTCGCGCAGCTGGTCCATGAAGTAGTTGTGAGGGGGAATGCAGGAAAGGAGACTCGCAAAATCAACCTTTGACGACGGGTGGTCAACGGCAGTCGCTCACCTGCCCGTACACCTGCACATCCCTCGCCACAGGGCAACAGGAATCTCGAGACGCGCCGAAACGGTATTCAACGTCGTCTCGGGCTTCGTCATCCTCATCTTCGCTCTGGGCTGGTCTTGGTCGATCGCAATGTCCGCTCGCCCGACCGGAATTATTGCCGCTGCGCTCAGCGACTCGCGCGCTCCATCGATCGCCTACCTCACCGACGCTGCATTGGAACTCGTCAACCCGCTGAGAGGTGAAAGCGGGAGACTTCGGGCCAGCATCCGCCAACCTGGTGAAACGGTAAGCGCCGATACGCTCCCCGCAGGAGCGACCGCGAAGTTTTCATCGGGAGCGGCGGCGGAATCGAGCAGCGTGCTGGCCGCGCCGCGCCGGGCGGGAATCTGGTCGGTCGCGATCTCGATCGGGAATGCTCTCAAGCCGATCGGCGATTTCTCCGTGATCACGCTGCGCCCGGCGGCCGACAAGCGATCGGGCCGGATCGGACTCTATTACATAGGAAACTGGCCGTCCGCGCGGCCGAACGCCCGCGTGAACTACACGCCGCCGAGCGGCTTCATCGAGGCAACGCCTCAGAACGAGAACACGCCGCTTTCCGACCACTTCAAGCTGCGTGACTTCTTTCCGCATGATCAGCAGAACGTCTGGCCCAAATACATCGTGGTCGATCTGAAGCTCATCGATAAGCTCGAGCTCGTGCTCGCTGACCTGAGCGAGCATGGAATTCGCACAGACGGCGTGAGGGTGATGAGCGGTTTCAGGACACCGCAATACAACAGAGGCGGCGGAGACCCTCGAGGACGGGCCGCGCTCAGCCGTCACATGTATGGCGACGCCGCGGACATTTTCATCGACAACGACGGAAACGGGAGTATGGACGACCTGAACCACGACGGGCGGGTCAATATCAGCGACGCCAGGGTCATCCTGGCGGCCGTAAACCGTGTCGAAGCGGCACACCCTTCGCTGATAGGAGGGTGCGGTGTGTACGCGGGAACGCCCGCGCACGGGCCGTTTACCCATATCGATACGCGCGGGTATGCCGCGCGCTGGATTGGAACCGGAGACAACTAATGGATACTGCGACCATTTCGCGCGACACCGCAGCGCGGCCTGACGAGCCGCCACGAACACCACACGATCCGGCGATGCCTGTGCGGTCCGCCGACCTCGAGCCGTACATCGGCCTGGGCTATCTGTCGAAGCTGTTCAAACTGATGGCCGGCGTGCTACTGCTCCTGCTCGTCGCCGAGGTCGTGACCGGACTTGTCGCGCAGGGAACAGCTGCGATCGTGACTCTTCTCGGCGAAGCGAGCAGGCTCATAGTACTCGCTGGTCTGTTATGGGGCAGCGGCGATCTCGCACTGCTACTTATCGACATTGGTCACGACGTGCGAGCGACGCGAATTCTGCTTGGCCGTCAGGCGCTTCACGAGGAACATTCGCATACGAAGCGCGAGCCGGCTGCATTCGTCGACCGCGCGCCGCGCTGAACTACTTCTGACGCCGTCCGTTTTCAACCGGCGTCTGCGGTACGACAGTTGCCACAGTGAACGGCCGAGCATCGCAGTTGTGGCAAAACCCTTTACGAGGATGTCGAAATGCTTTGGACAATAGCGATGGTTCTGCTCATCCTGTGGATCCTCGGGTTCTTCGTCGTCCACGTTGGCGGGGGACTGATTCACATCCTGCTCGTGATCGCGGTTATCGTGATCATCTACCGTCTCATCACCGGCAGGCCTGTCGTCTGACGAATTGGTGAATCGCCGGCCCCGGGTGCGCATTCCACTACGCATTCGGGGCCGGCGCACGTATGGCGGAGTCACTGCTCGACGCCGTCCGGGTCGTGTTGTACGAGCCACAGGATCCGGTGAACATCGCCGCTACCGTGCGCGCGATGAAAAACATGGGCGCGAGTCATTTGCGTCTCGTCAACCCGGCCGCATACGATGCATTCCGCATCGAGGGCGTTGCCCACGACACGCGAGAGATCGTCGAAGCCATAGAGCATTACTCCGATCTCGCCGGCGCGATCGCCGATTGCGTGCGCGTCGCTGGATTCACCGCGCGGCGACGCTCCGCGAAGCTGCAGGTCGTCACTCCGAAAGAGGCAGCGGCGAGTCTCCTCGCGTCAGCGAGCGATGGTCCAGTCGCGATCGTATTCGGTCGCGAGGACAAGGGATTGCCCAACAGCGCGCTCGACGAATCGCACCTCGTGGTGACGGTTCCTACCACCGGACACGCGTCGCTCAATCTGGCGCAGTCGGTTCTCATTGCGCTCTACGAGATGCACCTGGCCGCGGGAGACGCTACCCGCGAGCTCGCTCCGCCGAAAAAGCTCGCGCCCGCGCCGACGAGCGAGCAGTACGATCTTTTCTTCGCCGATGCGGCGCGTGCGCTCGAGGAGATCGCCTTCTTCAAGACGCGGAACGCGGAGCACATCATGCGCTCGCTACGCTCGCTCTTGTTTCGTGCCGGTCCCGACGCTCGCGAGCTGTCGCTCTTGCGCGCCATGGCGATAGAGGTACTGCGCACCGTGGATCGAATTCGTCGCGAGTCGGGCCGGAGCGACACCTGATGAGTTGTCTTGCGGCAGTGGGCACTGGGGGGCATTTTTCCCGCCGGCCCTCGCACTTGTGAAAATCTTCACAAACTCCGAATGACCACCGGGCGATGATGCGCGCATCCCCGCAGATGCGAAGCAAATGGCTGATCGTCCCCGGTTTTCTTTTGATCGGCGGCGCCGCAGCAATGCTCTCGGCATACGCCGGCGCTTCGTCGTCTCAAGGCAACAGCCCCGAGCAGCCAGTTCGCTTTCCTCACCCCCTCCACGCAGCCGGCCAGCTCAACATGAACTGCGTGTACTGCCATTACACCGCGAACAAATCACCCGATCCCGGACTGCCTGCCGTCGGCACGTGCATGGGATGTCACACTGTGATCGCCACCGACCGGCCGGAGGTGAAGAAGCTCACGGCGTTCTGGAACAAGCGCGAGCCAGTCCCATGGATCCGCATTCACAAGCTTCCTGAATACGTGCACTTCCCGCATATGCGGCACGTCAACGCCGGCGTCTCTTGTCAGACGTGCCACGGCGATGTCCAGAACATGAAGCAGGTGTACCAGGCCAACTCGCTCAACATGGGATGGTGTGTGAACTGCCACATCGGTCGCTCGAATCCTCCGCTCAGGGCGCGCTACGACTGCGCCGTCTGCCACTACTGACGTGAGCGAAGAAGTGAAGGGCGGAGTCCGGCGTCGCGAGTTCCTCAAGGTCCTCGGCGCAACCGGCGCGGCGACGACAATGATCGGCTGCTCATCGGAGCGCGTCGAAAAGCTGATCCCGTACCTCGTTTCCCCCGACGACACCGTGCCCGGCGTGTCGACGTACTACGCGACGACATGCCGCGAATGCGCCGCCGGATGCGGAGTAATCGCTGAGACGCGCGACGGACGGACTATAAAGCTCGAGGGAAATCCCGAGCATCCTGTAAATCGCGGCGCACTCTGCGCGAGGGGGCAGGCAGCACTTCAGGCTCTGTACAATCCTGATCGGTTCCGCGGACCGATGATGCGGCGAGGCGCGTCGCTCGTGCCTGTATCGTGGAATGACGCGCTGCAGGCATTCGCGGCAAAAGTGGGGGAGACTCGCGCTCGCGGTAATGCGGCGAGCGCAGTCTTCATCAACCGTCACGAGAGCGGAAGCTTCAGAGCTCTCCTCGATTCGTGGCTCTCTGCGCAGGGAATGCCGCCGCACTTGAGCTACGATCCTGATCTCGATTACGCTGCAATCTCAGCGAATCGGCAGACCTACGGCGTGTCGTGGCCGCGGTACGACTTCTCGGCGGCGCGTCTCGTCGTGTCGATCGGCGCGGATTTTCTCGACACATGGGGCGCGTCGGTTCCGCAACAGCTCGATTTTGCGGAAGCGCGAGCGAAGCTCGACAAGGCGCCGCGGCTCATCTACATCGGCCCGCGCCGGACACTGACTGGGCTCAACGCCGATCAGTGGATTCCCGTTCAGCCGGGAAGCGAGATGGCGATTGTTGCCCTGCTCTCGGGACAAGTGACAGCTGCGCAGGCGGCTGCACAAACCGGTGTGGGTGCTGATGTGCTGGGCGCACTCGCGCGTGAATATGCAGCGGCACAGCCTGCTCTCGTTCTGGCCGGCGGGGGCACGATCGGTGGCTTCGACCTCTGTCTCGCGGCCAATGCCCTCAATAGGGGTCAGAACAACTTCGGTAATACCGTGCGAGTAGATCAGGCTCTCACGAGCTTCGAGGGCGCGGATCCTCCATTTAGACTTCGCGAGGTCGCGGCGCGCATGGAGCGCGGCGCTGTGCCATTGCTGATGGTGCGCGGTGTCAATCCCGCGTACACGATGCCCGCATCCTCGGGATTCGCCGCCGCGATGCGGAAGGTTCCGTACAAGGTCAGCTTCTCCAGCGTTCCCGACGAAACGACTGCGCTGGCTGACCTGATC
>DATBRZ010000157.1:0-3154 GCA_036560025.1 Gemmatimonadaceae bacterium
CTTTGCGTGGCTCGATGCGCCGGTCGTCCGCGTCGCGTCAACCGACACGTTTGTCGGTTATGCTCCTCAACTGGAGGATGCGATTCTCCCGCAGGTGGAGGATTTCAAGAAGGCTTACCGGGAGATCGCGAAGTACTAGCCGTCGCCTCCATCAGGCAATGACTCTCGCGGTTCGGAGTGTGGGTCTCGGAAAGCGATACTCGAGATCGCTTCGCACTAGATCCACAACACTGCGCGAGCAGATCGTTGCAACGTCGCTTGCTGCAGCCAAGGCCTTGGGGGGCCGGCGGATTGTTCCGCGCGCGGCACCTGAGCACTGGGCGTTGCGCGATGTGAACCTGGAAGTGCCGCAGGGATCCTCGATTGGCGTCATCGGTCTGAATGGCGCGGGCAAGTCGACGCTGCTGAAGATCCTTGCCCGAGTGACAAGGCCGACGGAGGGCTTCGTGGAGGTCGCCGGACGCGTCGGCTCGTTGCTCGAGGTGGGCGCCGGTTTTCACTCCGAGCTGACGGGACGCGACAACATCCGCCTCTACGGCGCGTTGCTCGGAATGACTCGCGCCGAGATCGCGAGGAATTTCGATGCTATCGTCGACTTCGCGGAGGTCGGAGATTTTCTCGACACGCCAGTAAAGCGGTACTCGACCGGCATGTACATGCGACTGGCGTTTTCCATTGCCGCGCACCTCGACCCCGAGATTCTGCTCGTCGACGAAGTGCTTTCAGTCGGTGACGCGGTGTTTCAGCAGCGCGCGATGGCTCGCGTGAGAGAGATTATCTCCGAAGGCAGAACGGTGTTCTTCGTGAGTCACAACTTGAGAACCGTCGGCAGCCTTTGCCCGACTTCGATTTTGCTCGATCGCGGCAGAGTGGTCGCGAGCGGCGCGACCAGTGCGGTGGTACAGCGATTCCTGGACGATCACGCACCCGGCTCGCGGGTGGGAAGCTGGTACAAACTGGAAGGTGTGAGACGAAGTGGACGAGGTGAAGCGCGTTTCACAGCAGTTCGCTTCGAGGCGGGGGGTGCGGGTGAAGAAGCGCAGCCTGAAACCAATGGTCCGTTGACTGTCGAAACCGAAGTCGAATCTCCGCAACAATTGACGGTTGGGAGCTACTCGATTGCGATCTACGACAGATTCGGCAGCAAGGTGGTGAATGCCGAGACGGCTCTTCGCGGGCAAAAGCTGAGTCTCCATGCCGGAACCAATCGGATCCGCACACACTTTCCGAAACTGCCGCTCAATCCAGGGCGTTACACACTCGGCCTCTGGATTGCGCTCAGCGCCGACGATTCCGTAGGAATTGACTGGATAGAAGAAGCGACGACCGTCGAAGTGTTCGATCCGCGTGTGGGATTCGCTGGAGGCGCCGCGGATCCGGGAATTGTACCGTGCGAATTCTCCGTCGAAGGCCCGGATAATTCAGGTAGCCAGGTGGGCTAGCGCGCGAAACACCACCACTGAAAAAGCCACCGCCCCTATCCCGAGAAGAACAAGCGCAGCAACCGCCGCAGCGACGATCACTCGCGACGATCGCGTCGTAGCTTCGGGCAGTGCTGCGTGCTTCTCCAGCAGCTCGGCGTTCCTGATGTTAGCGCGCCACGCCACATCGAACACGTCGCCGATCAACGGCACTGCGCCGAGTCCCGTGTCGACCGCAACGTTGAGGATCATGCGAACGACGACAGCTGGTGGAACGCCCAGTCGCGCGGAAGCGATGATGATGTAGCCGGACAGCACGGCGCCTGAAACGTCACCGAGCGCGGGAACGAGACCCAGTATGGAATCGAGCCCGAAGCGGATGTCGGTACCCGGAATTCGCAGAGCAGTATCGAGTATTCGTGCAACAGAGCGAACGCGCGCTACACGCTCGAGATAGACGGTGTCGGTCATGGTCGAAAAAAGGGGGCGGCCACCGGCCGCCCCTTCAATATCATCACGCGGAGTCGCTTAGCGCTTGAAGATTCCCTTGAGCTTCTTCTTGGCCGCTTCCTTAGCTGCATCCTTCGTGACTTCCTTGGTAGCGTCCTTCACACTCGGCGCTCCCTCGGCGGAGTTGGAATCCTTCATCGCGGCCGTCGATGGCATATCGACACTCGGCATCTGCACCAGCTGGTAGCCCGTCGGAATTGCAAACAGCGAGGCGGGAACGTCCATGTTCTTGAAGTTCACCATTTCCGTCGTCGTGATGCTCGTTTCCTGCTTGCCCTTCTCATTCGTGGTGACAGTCGTGGTGACTGTCTTGAGCGGAACGCCCTGGATCTTCGCCTGAGCCGCGGCCATCTGCTGCTTGTACTCGGGGTTCTTGAACACGTCGAATTTGTTCGCCCAGTTCTGGCCGTTCTTCACGAACGGGTTCTTCAGCGACTTGAGCGATGGCGCGAAGTAATAGTCTGTAGTGCTCTCATTCTTCGAGACCGATGTCTTGCCGAGTATGTGTGCGGTTACCGTGTAGTTCTGAGTCATTCGAACATGACGGGTCGGGTAACCCTGAACTGCTTCGCCGGCACCCATCTCCTGCGCGGCGATGTTGACGTCGCTGATCTCCATCTTCACCATGCTGCCGAGCGCGTTAACCAACTTCGCCATTCCGGCCATCATGCTTTCCATGTCCCACTCGAGGTAGCTCTTCTGGCTTGGATCGACGAGATACATCTTCTCCCCACCCTCGGGGATCAGGAAGTACGAGCCCTTTGGGCCAAACATGTCGCTGCTCTGACCGGCCTCGGTGAGCTCGAGCCGCGCGCTACCGCCGGCGAAAGTGCCGCGGCCGCGCATTATCACAGATTCCCTGTTGCCCGTCTGTGTACTGGTGGATTTGACGACGAAATCGTACGAGGTGCCGCCGATGTACGGCGCACCCGCGGCTAGCAATACTGGAACGGCGACTATCGCCGCGAGCCGCGAAGGGCGCTTGAGCGTTGAGACCATTGCTTACTCCTTGGGGTTTTTCGGGCGTGACCGCCGGTTCCGCGGTACTGGATCGAGGAGACGTAAACTGGGGTTTTCGGAGCAGAAACATAGGGGATGGACACCCTTCCGCCAACATTGGATTCTCGAGGAAAAAGAGGCTCGAGAATCACAGATTCGACATGCTTTTCTCCTTGGCGGGGAACCTCCATGACAGCGCCACGGTTATCCCGAGGATTGCAGTT
>DATBRZ010000158.1:0-19290 GCA_036560025.1 Gemmatimonadaceae bacterium
GCACGCGTCGACAGCATTCAAAACCACATTCGACACTGCGCCGGCGAGCGCATCGTGATGGCCGAGTATTGTTGGAAGGTCATCCTCGACATCGACGGCCACATCCATTCCGGAAGGAATCGAGCTTCCCGCTGAGTAGCGAAGGAGATCGCCGACGTCGACCTGAGCTGCGGGTCCTTCCGGCATGCGGCCGAAGTCGGCGAAGCTGCGCGCGATGCGCTCCAGCCGCTCCGACTCGGCAGCAAGCACATCGATTGAATCGGCGAGCTCTGGCGGCGCGGATTTCCGCAATCGAGCGACCGCGAGTCGTATCGGAGTCAATGGATTCTTCAGCTCGTGCGCAACGCGTCGAGCGCTTTCCCGATATGCACGCAGCCGTTCAGCCTCGGCGGCGCGGCGCTTGCCCGTTTCGATCGCGGCCGCCATGTCGCGCATTGCACTGCGAAGCGCCGCGAACTCCGGCGCACCTCGCGCGGGCACCGTCTGCGGAGGTGGGAGCGTTTCCCCGCGCGCGATCAGCCCCGTCCAGCGAACGATTTCTTCAAGCGGCCTCGAGAGCTGGCGGCTCAAGTGTCCAGCAACGCGAGAAGCGGCAACGGCGAAGACGACGAGCGCGAGAATTCCGACAATGGCAACGACACGCACCGACCGCGAGGCAAGAAAGCTGAATCGTCGCGCCTGTTCGAGCGATGTGCTGAGCTCGCGCTCGTGTTCGTCGACGAGGCGCCGCTGTTCCGATGTCAACCGCGCAGTTCTCACCGCGGCAATCGCACGTTGTCCGGAGCCGGCGACGTTTTCCCAGGCGCTGCGGCCACTGACGAGCGGTAACGCGGATGTTACCGTCCCGCTCCAGAGCAGAGTTAGCAGCGCGGCGGGGACGATCGCAAACAGCGACAGGATTACGATCAGGCGCGTCCGAAACCGGAGTTGCTTCATCGGTTATCCGTTATAAATTACTGTCCGGACGCGACTTCGAGGATCCGGCGGATAGTCCGCCCCGCAACGATGCGGTGCCTCTGATCCCCCTGACCTGAATGCGCGTTGCCCGCTGCACGATGCCGCGGGAATCCAGGTGGCTGCAAAGCTTGCCGCGCAACGGGCGCGGATTGCAGCCCAGTACCGCAATCCACAACTGATGTCATTTCGTCCCCACCGGGCCGCGCAACCCTCTCCGCGCCGCCCAGTCGCTCCGGTTCACCGGGGCCCGCAGGCAGTATCGCAACAAACAGTAGGGCAGCACACAGTACACCACGCACCGAACGCAGCACTCCTCATCGACTTCGACAACGTCACGATGGGGATCCGCTCCGACCTTCAGACGGAGCTGAAGAATCTTCTCTCCTCGGACATCGTCAAAGGCAAGGTTTCGGTGCAGCGCGCGTACGCCGACTGGCGACGCTATCCACAGTACATCGTTCCACTCTCCGAGTCATCGATCGATCTCATTTTCGCGCCCGCCTACGGATCGGCGAAGAAAAACGCGACAGACATTCGCCTCGCAATCGATGCACTCGAGCTCGTGTTCGTCCGTCCCGAGATCGGAACGTTCATTCTTCTGTCCGGCGATTCGGATTTCTCGAGTCTCGTGATCAAGCTGAAAGAATACGGCAAGTACGTCATCGGAGTCGGCATTCGCGAATCATCGAGTGATCTGCTCGTTCAGAACTGCGATGAGTACTACAGCTACAACGCGCTCGCCGGTCTCGTGAAGAGCGGTGAAGAGGAGATCATCAAGCGCGATCCGTGGGAGCTCACCGCGGATGCCGTGCAACTGATGAAGAAGAACGGTGACGTGATGCGCGCGGATCGGCTGAAGCAGGTAATGCAGCAGATGGATCCGACATTCGACGAAAAGAATTACGGCAAGTCGAAGTTCTCGCTGTTCGTCGCCGAAGCGGCCAAGCGTGGACTGATCTCGCTCACCAAGCTCGAGAACGGTCAGCTCGAAGTTGATATCGCACGCGGAGTGCCGACGCCGCAGGCAGATGAAGTATTGTCACTTCCCGCCGGACAGGAGACAGAGAAGCCCCCACGCCGGGAAGCGCGCCAGGGTCGACCGGAGCGTGGTCGGGGCCGCGGACGAGGACGCGACGAGCGCGCCCAAAGACCCGCGCGTGCTGCTGCCGACCGTGCGCCGGCAGCGGCGACGTCCGACAACGGCGCCGTGAGCGCGATACCCCCGGCATCCACCGACGGAGTGGGAGCCAGCGGTATCAGACTCACTCGCGACGAGGCCTTCGATCTCGTCAGGCGATCGGTCGACCAGCTCAAGCCGGGAGCTCGCGCTGTTTCGGCATCACAAGTTCGGTCGACTGCGCGATCATTACTCGGTCGCGACAGCGAGAGTCTGAGCGAGCGCAACTTCACGCGCATTCTCCAGGATGCGCACGATGCTGACCTGATCGATCTTCGTCGTCGGGGCGGAGACTATGAGGTTGCCGCACCGGTCACTGCGGATTCGGTTTCGACGCAGCTTGGAGCGGCGCATGCAGCCGCAACGCCTGCGGCACCGCCGTCGGCTACGCCGCTGCAAAGAGGAATGGCTGCACGAGGAATCGGCCGCGGTCCCATGCGCGCAAAAGGCGGAGCGCCTCCGCCGCACATCCTGAGTGTCGGTGTCGTCGCGAGCCGCGCCGCCGCCGCTTCTCCGGCGAATGCTCCTGAGGCTATGTCTGCTCCAATTGCTGCGCCGGCGGAAGCTCAAGCTTCCGGTGAGATCGGCGCTGCAACGTCTGATGAAACCCCACGCCGCGCTGGGCGCAAACGTGGCGGAGCAGCGAAGAAGGCGAGCCGCCGAAAGGTCGCGGCAGAGGCGCCGGTCGGAGAATCGAAAGCCGCAGCTCCGCGCAAGCGCACCTCCCGTGGCGGACGAAAGAAGACGGCTGCCGCCGCGACGCCCGACGATTCGCCAAGCGAATAGAATCGCGGCGCAAGCCGCTTCAAGAGCGCCGGCGCGCCGAATTCTGTCGCGTGGTTTTTACGATCGCGAGACGGAGATAGTTGCGCGTGAGCTGCTCGGAGCGACGCTCGAGTGCCGCACTCCCGAAGGCGTCGCAAGCGGACGCATCGTTGAAACCGAAGCGTACCTCGGCGAGCACGATGCGGCTTGCCACGCCGCTGTCGGTCGCACTGAGCGCACGAGTCCCCTGTACGGCAGACCGGGAATCGCCTACGTGTATTTCATTTACGGCGTGCACTGGTGCATCAACGCCGTGACGCGAGCGGAGGGATTGCCGAGCGCGGTACTTATTCGCGCACTCGAGCCGGTGTCTGGTATCGAGCTGATGCGCGAGCGTCGCGGAAACCATGCACGTGACCGCGATCTCACAAACGGTCCTGGCAAATTGTGTGAGGCGTTGGGGATCGACCGCAGAATGAACTGGTGCTCGCTTCAGCGCGGGCCAGTCGTCATTCGCGAAGGTAATGCTGTTGCGGAGGAGTCGGTCGTAGTAACCGCGCGAATTGGAATCCGCAAAGCGGCTGACTGGCCGCTGAGGTACTACATCAAAGACAACGAATACGTATCCAGGCGATAACGCGGGTTACAGGTTATGGGTTACAGGTAGCGGGTGCGCGTGGCGGGATTCGGAATGCTGGTACGGGTACGGTATGCGGGTCACGGTACTGGAAGGCGTACCCGCTACGAGTCGCCCGTAAACCCAATCCCGCAACCCGCAACCCGTAACTCGCTTACTTCAGTCCCTCTCTCGCGCCGCCGAAATTGTACCTCACTCCGCCTTCGAAGAATCCAAGCGAGCTGTCGCCGAGAAGAAAGCTGGAGCTGCTCGGCACAAATGACGCCTGGGCGAAGACTGCGAGACGCCGCATCTCGAACTGCACACCGCCCATCCCTAGAACATTCGCCTGACTCTTCCGCTGATCGATGCGATCGAACACAGCATCATCGACTGATTCATCCTGAGTCTGCACCATCGGCGCTGCGCCGCCAAGGAGCTCGATGCTTACGCCAAGTCCCGCATACGGGCGAAATGAGCCGAACCGCTTCGGGAACGCGAGAGCCGCGAATCCGACTCGGTGCATTCTGTCGATGGCGACAGGACGAAATCCGGCGCTCGTGCTCGGATCGACTACCGCTGACACCGTCGACACCTTGGACTCATCGAACGACACATAGAGTCCGCCGCGGCTGCGCGTAATCAGCCACTCCGCACCGTAGGTGAGCGAAGACTCGGTGCCGCCCAGTGTCGGCGAAAACGTTGCGACGCCGCTCTTGAGGCCCCAATACCAGGAATCCTCGAACTCGCTCGCGCGCTGCGCGCTTGCTGTCGATGAGACGCTCAAGCCGATTACGAGAGCAGCGCTGAGAAAACGTGTCGTGCGCATTTTTGCTGAAGCCCCTGCCGGGGATCAATCCGCCGGCCGTTGGTGCGGCCGGGGAAGCCACACGATTCTCTAGATCACTCCGAGCTTCCCACCGACGCGCTTGAACGCGGCGATAGCCTCGTCAAGATCGTCGCGAGTATGCGCAGCACTGAGCTGGCACCTGACTCGCGCCTGCCCATGCGGCACTACCGGGAACCCGAACCCCGTTACAAAGACGCCTTCCTCCAGCAACATGTCACTCATTCGGATGGCGTTGGCCGTCTCGCCGACGATGATCGGCACAATCGGCGTTTCCCCCGGTAAGGGCTTGAATCCGGCCTCTATGATGCACTCGCGGAAGTAGCGCGAGTTCTCCCGCAGCTTTGCAACGCGATTCGGATGCGCCTCGAGGAAACGGATCGCCGCAAGGGCGCTCGCAGCGACAGTTGGCGGAAGGGCATTGGAGAAGAGTTGTGGACGGGAGCGCTGCGTGAGCGTGTCGCACAGCGATTCGGGACCGGCGACAAATCCTCCGGCTGCTCCTCCGAGCGCCTTGCCGAGCGTTGAGGTGATGATATCAACCTCACCGAGAACACCGTAGTGCTCTGCCGTGCCGCGTCCATTTTCGCCGAGCACGCCGGTTCCGTGCGAATCGTCGACCGCGACTATCGCATCGTACTTTCGCGCGATCTCGAGAATGTCGGGCAGCTTCGCGATGCTTCCCTCCATCGAGAACACTCCATCCGTCCAGATCACGCGTCGCCTCGCGTCGCGCGCGGTCTCGAGCTTGCTCGCGAGGTCGCCCATGTCGGAGTGTGCGTAAACGCCCGTCGTGCATTTGGTAATGGCCTTTGCGAGACGCAGCGAGTCGATGATCGACGCGTGATTGAGCGCGTCACTGACGACGAAGTCTCCGGGCTGCACGATTGTCGCAGTCAATCCCTCATTCGCGTTCCAGCAGGACACATACGAGAGTGATGCTTCCGTTCCAACGAGACGCGCGATCGCATCCTCGAGCTCACGATGAATCGTGAATGTTCCGCAAATGAAGCGCACGCTTCCGGTCCCCGCCCCGAAACGCTTCAGTCCTTCGATTCCGGCCGCGACTACCTCCGGCTCGTCGCAGAGCCCGAGATAATTGTTCGACGACAGAATGAGAACCTCGCCGCGTCCCTCCATCTTCACGCGCGCCGATTGTGGGGAATCGAGGTAGTTGAGCCGCTTGTACACTCGCTCAGACTCGAGCTGCTCGATGCCTGCCTCGAGCTCGGCGTCGAACGCCTTGTTAAGTGCCATTTCGATTCCTCAGTCGATCTCCAGAATCACCTTGCCTGCATCACCCAACTTGATTGCATCGATTGCCGCCTCGAACTCCGACATCGGAAAGCGGTGCGTTATGACCGGCGTTGGATCGAATTCGCCGCTTCGCAGAAATCGCGTCATCTGATGCCACGTGTCGTACATGCGCCGGCCTACGACGCCATACACCGTGATCCCCTTGAAGATGATCTCGCTCGCGAAGTCGATCTCTACAGGGTTTGATGGAATCCCGAGCATCTGCACACGTCCGCCGACCCGCACAAGCGCGAACGCCTGATGAATTGCTGACGGCACGCCGGACATCTCGAGCACGACGTCAACGCCAAGGCCGGCGGTCCATCGCTTCACGACAGCTTCGACCTCCTGCGGTGTGACGGCATCGTGCGCGCCCATCGTGCGTGCAAGCTCGAGTCGCTTCGCGTTGATGTCTGACGCAATCACGCGAGTTGCCCCCGCAGCGCGGCAGATGCCGATTGCAAAGAGTCCGATTGGGCCGCATCCGGTAACGAGCACCGTCGCGCCGGGAATGTCTGCGGTCAGCGCGGTGTGAAATGCGTTTCCCATCGGGTCGTGGATCCCGCCGACGTCGTAGCTGATGTTGTCGTCGAGATGCCAGACATTGGTGGCCGGCATCGAGATATAGTCGGCGAAGGAGCCGTTTCGATCGACGCCGATGATGCGCGTATACGGACAGACGTGCGCGTTGCCGGTTCTGCAAAGAAGACAGCGGCCGTCGACGATATGACCTTCCGCAGTCACGCGGTCGCCCGGTTTTACGTCGGTGACGAGCCTTCCGACTTCGGCGACATCTCCTGCGAATTCGTGCCCGACGACGAACGGCGGCTTGCACCTGTTGCTCGCCCAGGCGTTCCAGTCATAGATGTGCACGTCCGTTCCACAAACGCCGGCGCGTCGAACACGAATGAGCACTTCATCATCGCGAATTCGCGGCTCGGCAATTTCCTTGAGAGTGAAGCCCGGACCCGCGGCTGTCTTGACGAGTGCCCTCAAATTCTCTCCGGAAAATTCGGTGCCGTTGTCACCACGCGGATTTTTGGAACGCAATCAGCGAAATGTACTTGTTGCGTGCATTTTCCGTTGCTCATATATTCGCGCGTGGTTGCAAATGAAGTGCTTGAGCGCATCGCACTCGTTCGACAACCACGCGGGCCTGTTCGGACGCTGTCGGACTCACCGGTTCCACCGGGGTGCCGGTGAGAGTTCAACTCCTTGATGGAGAGTCGAGACATGGCAGCAGCGAGAAAGGGCGGTCGCAAGAAGGGCGGCAGAAAAGCCGCCAGGAAAGGCGGAAGAAAGAGCACGCGCCGCAAGAGCTCGGCGAAGAAGAGCACCAGAAAGAGCGCAAGAAAGCGCCGCCGCTAGTCCACCAGGCCCGCAACGAGAAAGCCGGCGACACGCGCCGGCTTTTTTGTCTCCATGATCAGCGGGAATATCGCGCCGCCGCCAGCTCGACGATGTTGTTGATCAGCGAGCGATAATCCAATCCGTCCTTCTTTGCGGCTTGAGCGAACTCACTCTTCTTTTCCAGATAACAGTTCGGGTTCACCTCGATCACGTAGATCTCTCCGGCTTCGGTCATTCTGAGATCGACCCGGGCATAATCTCGCAGCCGAAGCGCATTGAAGGCGTCGATCGCCACTTGCTGAATGCGCGTCGTCAGCTCCTCGTCGATGTTCGAGGGGAAAATGGATTTGGTTCCGGCGAACTCTTCTCCCTTTCCTTCGCCGTCATCGCCCCACTTCGCCGCCCAGCTCGCAATGCGCGGCCGATCCTGTGGGAAGCCGGAGAAATCCAGCTCGATTATCGGAAGCGCGCGAGGATTGCTGTTGCCAAGCACACCAACGTAGAACTCGCGCCCATCGATGAACTCTTCAGCAAGGACTGGTGACTGATACTCGGTCTGAAGCGAGCTCATTGTCTCGAGCAGTTCCTTGACGTCGTTCACAACGGATTTGCCGGTTATGCCAAGTGACGCATCTTCCTGCGGAGGCTTGAGAATCAGAGGAAACTTTATGTCCTCCGCCCAGTCGACCGCGCCGCGATACACGGTCGCAAACCGCGCAGTCCTTATCTTGTGAAATGACAGGACCTTCTTGGTGAGAGTCTTGTCTCCCGCGAGTATCAGCCCGGCAGGACTGGACCCGGTGTAGCGCAGGTCGAGAAGATTGAGCAGCGCCGCGACACTCGATTCCAGCGCGCTCTTTCCGGCGAACGACTCGGCAAGATTGAAAACAAGATCAGCCTCCTCACGAGTTAGATCTGCGAGTAGACGTTTCGCCGACTCCCCCGCAGAAACGCGCGTAACCTGATGACCCTCCGCTTCGAGCGCCAATTCCAGCTGACCAAGCACGGGGTCGACCGGAGGCTCGAGAGCGTCCGCGTTGTGCAGCAGAACAACTTTCATTCGTCGTCGATCTCGGTCCCGTCGATCTCGTTGGTGTGACGGTAATTCATCATCACGGCAGTACCGAATGCGGTGAGCTCGATGAGAGTCGAAGCTTCGAGACCTCGGACCCGCAGAGACAGCGCCTCCGCACGCGAGCGGAGAAAGTCAACGAACTGTCGAACGACGAGCGGGTTTTCGCCGGTCCAGTAGGAGATTCGCGCAACGATCTCTCGTCGGTGAGCCGAGATGAAATCCTGTGCGAGCTGTCCTCCAGGGGATTCGTTTGCCGAAGCGAAGATGTTTTTCAGATCGCCATCGAAGACACGCGGATCGCGAATCGGAATGTCTTCCGCGGAGCCGCGATAATGATCTTCGACCGTGTACTTCATCTGACTCACCGGCAGATCCTCATCTCCCGGCTTTACCGGCCGCGGCTTTCGTTTCGCGATCTGCTTCATGATTCGATCGACGTACTCGAGCTTGGCGAGCGCGGGCCACTGGGAGTACGCCTCGCGCCACTCGCTGTTCGGCGTGAGCCACACCGCAAACGTCTCGGCGAAATCCTCGTCGGGGTGCTTCTGAGCATACCATCCGAGGATATGCCGCACGAAGTCGTGCGAGAACGGATCGGCCCGGTAGCGATCGCGGTAAGGTCGTGAATACGGGCCGAAGGTTTTTCTCCAATCGGCCCGGTCGTATAGACGAAACGCATAGTTGTACGCATGACCTGCTTCGTGCCGGAGATACCGCATCGATTCGTCGTCGGACTCCACACCGAGGGCGATATCATCTTCGATCTGCGAGAGGCGCGGATCGGCGAGGTAGAACGGCACGCCGATGAGCGGAGTATTGTCGGGACAGCCCCACTGATCGCTGAGATAGACGGGCGGATGAAACGACAGCCCTTTCTCATCGAGCTCGCGATAGAGCTGTTCCACCATCTTCTCGACCGGGGTACCTGTGATGGACAGGCCGAGGTCGGAGATGTTGCGCCCCATCAGTGTGCGGCGCTCGCCTTCCCAATTGGCGTAGGTGTCTTGCATCGAAAAAATAAGGTAGCGCAAAAAAAGGCCCCGCCGAATGGGCGGGGCGTCTCTGGTACATCTATATAGTAGGGGAGGTACCGTCAGGCGGCCTTGGTGCTCGCCTTCGGCGTTGGCTCAGGCGCGGGGCCCCAGATGTACGCCCGAAATCGGGGCGGCGCCTCGGTCGGTGATCCATGGGAAATGATGATACCGAGGGGTTCTTCTACCTCGGGAGTCTGACGAGTCTTCTTCATGTGCCGCTCCAGAAAGGTCGAGTGCTTCCAAACGACCTCCCGAAAGCAGCTAGGGTGCCAGTTGTGGCACCTTTGCTCAAGTCGTTGTCAGACAGCTATTTAGGTGGAATCCGAGGGAGAGGGAGAATTCAATCCGTATCATTTCGACACGCCAATTCGGAACGGGCGTGTGTCAAAATGATACTGTCAGGCGACCTTACGCGCCACGAACGATTTGGCCGAGTTGCCGTTCTGGACGACTGAGACCTTCCATCCCTTGTAGTTACGGCGCAGCTCGGTGACCGACACTGCGGACTGCCCGGCGATGATCGTTTCCACCAGATGGACGCCGCCGTCGCTCGTCGCGCTTTGCAGAACGTCGATGACCTTTGCCCGTTCAGCGCTGGTCAGCCCGGCAAAAGCTGTAGCGGTACAGATGACAGCGCTGAGCAGCTCAGCTTCAGAAGGAAGCCACTCGCGCAGATGTCTCGGATGACCGTCGATCTTGCCCGGCAGATGCGCGGCCTCGGCTGCGTTCAGGACGTTTTCGACCAGCTCGATGTGGGTGTTCACTGCGGTGACGGCGCAACCTTGAGCAGCGAGGTAGAGCGCTGCATTCCCCGAATCGGCGCCGGCCACCAGTACGCGCGATTCCGCCGGCGGATGAATCTCGCGTGCCATCACACTGTCAGATCTGAATCCCCATCGCTCGGGACGTCGAAGCTCCTCGAGCTCGACGAGTCGCCTGAGATATCTCTTCCGCCAGGTCGAATAGCTCGGGAGACGGAGTCGTTTCCGAATGATCTTGTCGACTTCATCCCACAGGAGAAGCTCGTCCATCGCGAACTGTGCCTGATCGCGCAGGGATGCGACCGCTTCGTCACCGATCTTGAGGAGATTGGTCCGCGAGATCGAGTCTTTGTAATTCTCGATCTCCTGTTCTACGTAAAGCTCGTACTCGTGCTTTAGTGATCGGGGTGCCGACTGATCCATCGAGATGGAGGGGGAAAAGGCGAGTGGAAGGTAGATGGTCCGGCAACATCCGCAAGAGTTATTAATGACAACTTCGAAAATCACAGATCCGAGATCACAGATGCATAGGATTTTGATGCGAGTGCAAGGCGCCGCTCGCATCTAATCACTATGCTTCCAAGGATCTCGGATCTCTGATTTTCGATGTTGGTTATCCTAGCCCGCGAATGGAATGCCTGAGCTGCCCGAGGTAGAGCGCGCGATCCGCCGTCTTCGACGCGCAATTGAAGGAAAGAGGATCAAGGCAGTTGCGACGTACCATCCGTCACAGAAGCGCCAGCTTCCCGACAGCGATGCCGAACGCATCGCGGGATTAGCGATCGAAAGCGTCGAGCGGCGCGGGAAGCATCAGCTCCTCAGACTCTCGGACGGCTCCTCTCTGCATGTTCATTTCAGAATGAACGGCGACTGGATTCTCAGCGAGACGACTGCAGACGTCGACCGGTTCACGCGCGCAGCGATCGAGCTGGAGGATGGTACCCGAGCAGAGCTGCACGATCGTCGCGCGTTGAGCGCGATTGCGTTTCATCCGCCCGGCGTTGATCCGCTTCCGAAGCTCGGAATGGAAGCCAATGATCGCGCTCTCGATGCCGCCCATCTGAAGGGTGCGCTCGCGGCGCGGAAGATCGCCATCAAGCCCGCGCTGATGGATCAGAGTGTGCTCGCGGGACTTGGAAACATCTATGCTGCTGAGGCGCTGTGGCGAGCGCAGATAAGTCCGCGGGCGCGAGCATCGTCACTTTCGCTCAAGCGAGTCGACGCGCTCGTGACAGCGATCAAATCCGTGTTGAATCGGAAGAATCGTCCGCC
Source organism: Gemmatimonadaceae bacterium (assembly GCA_036560025.1). Lineage (GTDB taxonomy): Bacteria > Gemmatimonadota > Gemmatimonadetes > Gemmatimonadales > Gemmatimonadaceae > UBA4720. The sequence goes on from DATBRZ010000158.1 coordinate 11,151, forward strand.
AGGCCGCTACACGGAGCTGCGCGGCCGCAATCGGTTTGCGGTGTACGATCGCGAAGGTGAGCCGTGTCCCCGCTGCGGAACTCCAATTCGCCGCATCGTCCAGGCGGGGCGATCAACCTACTTCTGCCCGAACTGTCAGCGGCGGTAAAAACCGGCGACCGGCGACCGGCGACCGGCTACAAAGCCTGCAGTAATGCTCCCTTGATGTATCCGGTCTCCGGAATCCCGAGAATCTCCGGATGATCCACCGGCTGTCCTCGCAATTCGCGGATTGCGATTCGCCGTCCGCTGTCCTGCGCGGCAACTTCGAGCATCTCCATGAATAGATCGCGCCCGACGTGAAAGCTGCAGCTCGCGGTGTACAGCATTCCTCCCTCCGCGAGCAGCCGCATTGCCCGGAGATTGATCTCCTTGTATCCGCGAAGCGCAGCCGGCAACGACGATTTGTTTTTCGCGAACGCGGGTGGATCGAGCACAATCGTGTCAAAGCTCGTCCCATTTGCGTCGCACTCGCGCAGATAGTCGAAGGCATTCGCCTCGACGAACGAGATGTGACTGAAACCGTTGAGATCGGCGTTCCGGCGAGCGCGCTCCAGCGCCTGCGCTGAAGAATCGAGCGCGGTGACATTCGAAGCGTTTCGCGCGAGGTGCAGCGCAAACGATCCGTGATAGCTGAAGCAATCGAGCGCTCTCCCGCGCGCGATGTCGCCGGCAAGGCGGCGGTTCTCACGCTGATCCAGGAACGCCCCCGTTTTCTGTCCGGTCCACGGCGCAGCGACGTATCGAATTGTGTGTTCGTCGACCTCGATCTCCTCGGGAACCTCGCCATGCAGAAGCACTGTTTCACGCGGAAGCCCTTCGCGACTGCGAAGCGGGACATCGTTTCTGGCGAGAATGCCGTCAGATCGAGTGATGTCGACAACAGCTTCAACAATTTGGTGGCGGAAGGCTTCGAGTCCGGCGCTCATGAATTGAACAACCGCCCAGCGGTCGTACTTGTCGCACACGAGTGACGGACAACCGTCCGCCTCACCGTGGACGACGCGAAATGCGTTGGTGACTGTTTCGAGGCCGGCTCGCCTTCGCCATGCTGCGCTGATCCGCGAATGCCACCATGCGGAATCGATCGTCGCATCGGGATCGGGATCGAGAAGACGCAGCGAGATCTCGGAGCGCGGGCTCCATAGCGCCCAGCCGAGGGGACGATTCCGATTGTCGCGCACGAGTACTGCGCCGGCGTCACCGTCTGGCCGCTCGGAAACGTCACTTCGATAGATCCACGGATGCCCCGCTTCCCACCGGCGGAAACCTTTCGAGGTAACGCGAGCGATTCGGCTCATCGCGCGAAATCTAGGATCTTTGCGTGTGGCTCCGCGCCTCCTTTCCGTGCTCGGCTAGCCGAAGCGCCAGAAGCCATTCGTGCGGGACAGATTCTTGCCTGCATGACGCTCCATGGCCCGGGTCCACCCCCTCGTCGTCCTGGCACCAGTGCTTGCTGGCGCGGCTCTTTTTCTCCGCGAGCGCCACGAGCGCCAGAAGTCCGAACGTCTAAGCGCTGGGACGCTCGAAACACTGCTCAATGCGATCGATGCGAATGACCCGGTGACCGGCGCTCACGTCCGCCGCGTTGCGACTTATTCCCTGACCCTTGCCGCCGCCGCCGAGGTCGATGAAGCCGAGCGACGAAGCATCGAGCGTGTGGCGCTGTTCCATGACATCGGCAAGATCGACGAAGCAATCACAGACATCTTCCACGATACCAGTGCGCTCACTCCCGAAGAACGCCGCGCCGTCGAGACACACCCTGCGCTCGGTGCCCAGGTCCTCGAGCCGCTGGCTGCATTCTATCCGGATCTCTCGAACGGAGTTCTAGCGCATCACGAGCGGTGGGATGGTCAGGGTTACCCACAGCGACTGAAAGGCGCGATGATTCCTATCGTGGCACGCGTCGTGTCGATTGCCGATACGTTCGATGCCATCACCCACTCACGCAGATACAGTCAGGGGAGAAGTTTCGAGGTGGCGGTCGGGACAATCCGCGACGGACGCGGAGCGCAGTTCGATCCTCAGCTGGTAGATCTGTTCCTCACGCCGGAGGTCCTCTCGTGCATCGAAGAGGAAATGCGGGCGGCGCACGCACCGCAGCGACGCGGGCACCGCCGCCGGCGAGCTGCGATGAATCAGGCGCCCGACATCAAATTCCGATGGCGGACCGAATCCGGCGGGCGGCATCGGCGGGATCAGCTGACCCGAAAATCGCGCTGATTGCTGCCACCCCTTCAGCACCTGCCTCGATAGCCTCACGCGCATTGTCGGCGTTTATCCCACCGATTGCGATGGCAGGAATTCCCGCGCGTTTCGCCAACGCGGCGAATCCGGTTGCGCCCATGGCGATACCGGCATCGTCCTTCGAAGGAGTAGCGTACATCGGACCGATACCCGCGTAGTCGGCTGGGGCAACGTTTGCCAGCTCGGCCTCGTTTCCCACCGAGACTCCGATTATGAAACCCGGCGGTGCGATGCGGCGCATCGATGCTGCCGGAACGTCGTCGGCGCCGAGATGAACGCCTGCAGCACCAGCCGCAATCGCGACGTCCGCCCGATCGTTGACGATCACCGGGACATCAAGAGCGCTCACGAGCTCCTGGGCGAGACGAACCAGATCGCGCGCGGCGACATTCTTCAATCGAAGCTGCACGCACGTGGCGCCACCCTGCACAGCGGCCGACGCTCGGCGCAGGAGTCCGACCTCGCCGTCGCGAACGTTGTCTGTTATCGCCATGAGGCGGAGCATCGCTCGATCCATCAGGTCTCAAGCCTCACGACCGCGCGCGTGCGCATGTTACCGGGGTAATGCCTGCTGTAGAGCCGCTGCTTCCTTCCGCACCATTTCCTTCGCGCGCTCGTGCTCAGCAAGCGTGTTCCTGAATTCGTGATGGCCGTCAGGATGCGCAACGAAGTACAGATAAGACACGTTCGCAGGGAACACGGCGGCGACCAGACTCGGACCGCCGGGTGATGCGATCGGCCCAGGAGGAAGACCGGGATGTTTGTACGTGTTGTACGGAGAATCGATCTCCAGATCCTTCAGCATGACGCGCGGCGTATGCTTTCCGCTCGCGAACTGAACGGTGGGATCAGCCTGCAGCAGCATTCCCGCGTGCATCCGGTTTCGGTAAACTGCGGCGATCACCGGCCTTTCTTCCGCCTTGCGCGCTTCCCGCTCTACGATCGAAGCGAGGGTGACGACCTCGTGGCGCGTCATGCCGAGGCCGCCAAGACGTGCGCTCCAATCCGGTTTCCATTCGCGCTCGAATCGCTTCACCATCTCGCTTACGGCTTCTCGCGCAGTGGTGCCGACAGGGAAGGCGTACGTATCCGGAAAGAGATATCCTTCGAGCGTCGGGGTTGGGACGCCGAGGCGCGCGCGCACCGCCGTGTCGCGAACTGCTGCGTCTACCGAATCTCGCGGAACAGCGATCGTCTGAGCGAGAAGCGGCACGATCTGGGATAACGTCCAACCTTCCGGGATCGTAATTGTGTTGACGAGGCCGTGCCCGCCGTTCAGGGCACGGATGATGTCAGGCCACGGCGTGCCGCGCTTGATGAGATATGTGCCGGGCTTGATGTTGCGGTCGTCGCCGCGAATTCGCGCGTAGACACGGAAAAGAAGCGGCGCGCTAACGAGTCCGGCCTTGCGCAGCGAATCGGTCGCGCGCGCAAACGACGATCCCTTCGGAACGATTACTCGTATTGCAGTGCCGTGTGGCTCGCCACAAGCCGTGAGTGAGATCGCCGCAGCGAACGCCAAAATGCGAAGCTTCATTCGGTGTTTTCCCCGGATGGTTTCCCAGCTGTTCCAAGGAAGAACTGGAGCAAAACTGCCGCCGACGCAGCATCTACATCGCCTTTTTCTCGACGCGTCGACTCCGCTTCGCGCATTCCGCGAATCGCGCGTGCGGTCGTGAACCGCTCGTCGACAAAATGCACCGGCAGTCCAGTGCGTTTCGCGAGCTCGTCACCGACTCTTCGGACTTCGCGCGTCCAATCCGTTTCCTCACCGCTCCCGTCGAGCGGCAAACCGACGACGAAGCCGCGTGCATCGAGCTGCTGCGCGCGACGTATCAGCTCAGCAACAGGCGCGCGCTTGCCCGCTCGTCGCGTGATGAATCCAGCGGGTGTCGCGATCATGCCAAGCGGATCGCTGATTGCGAGACCAATGCGACGAGTACCGTAGTCCACCGCCATGTAGCGGCCCACACCCTCGCTCACGCGCCACCCTGCGCCATCTGGTGAAAAAACTCGGTGTTGTTTTTCGACTTTTTCATCTGCCTGAGCAGAAACTCTACGGCTTCTGCTTCCGGCATGTCCGAGAGAAAATTCCGGAGAAGAAAAACGCGGTTGATCTCGGCCTTTGAAAGAAGAAGCTCTTCCTTTCGCGTTCCTGACTTGAGGATGTCGATTGCCGGAAACACGCGGCGGTCGGCGATCTTCCGGTCGAGGACGAGCTCCATGTTGCCTGTCCCCTTGAATTCCTCGAAGATCACGTCGTCCATCCGCGAGCCGGTCTCGGTCAAGGCGGTGGCGATGATACTGAGCGAACCGCCGCCGTCGATTTTCCTTGCGCTTCCGAAGAAGCGCTTGGGCTTGTGCAGTCCGGCCGCATCGACTCCGCCCGAGAGAATCTTCCCGGATTGCGGTGCGACTGCGTTGTGCGCACGGGCGAATCGCGTGAGCGAATCGAGAAGAATCACAACGTCCTTTCCACTCTCGACGAGGCGCTTTGCCTTCTCCTGAACCATGTCGGCGACCTGCACGTGTCGCTGTGGACCTTCGTCGAACGTCGAGCTGATGACCTCCGCGCGGGTTGCACTCTTGATCATCTCCGTGACCTCTTCCGGGCGCTCGTCGATCAACAGAATGATCGTCGTCACTTCCGGATGATTCTCGGCGATGGAGTTGGCGATTTTTTCGAGGAGAATCGTCTTGCCGGCGCGCGGCGGAGACACGATCAGCCCACGCTGGCCTTTTCCGATCGGTGCGAAGATGTCGACGACCCTCATCGACAGGTCGCCGGACTTTGATTCGAGACGCAGCCGCTCGTCGGGATATCGCGGCCGCAGATTGTCGAACGGTATTCGGGTTTTCGCCTTTTCCGGATCGTCGCCGTTGACGCTCTCCACTTTGAGCAGCGCGAGGTAGCGCTCCCATGCTTTCGGCGGACGAACCTGACCTCGGACCAGATCGCCCGTGAGAAGACTGAACCGCTTTATCTGCGACGGCGAGACGTAGATGTCGTCAGGACCAGCGAGGTAGCTGTAATCCTGACTCCGGAGAAATCCGTATCCCTCGGGAAGAATTTCCAGAACGCCTTCGCCGTGAAGCGCGATGTCCGAATCGAGAAGATTCTGCTCGATGCGGAAGATCAGCTCCGGCTTCGTGGCTGCTTCGGTGCCTGAGATCTTCAGGCCATCAGCCATGTCCTGGAGCTCGTTGACCGACTTGCGTTTCAGCTCTGTGATATCCACGGGAGGAACTTCGATGCGATCGGCTGGTAACGAGCAGATCGCGCGAGAGTAGTTCTAGAGGAGAGGGAGGGGGAGGGAATGCGAGGGAAAAGCGGAGAAGGAAACGAATCCGACGCGTTCTTATTCGCGCGTCGGGAGATTGCGTGAGGGTTGGAGGTAGGTCGTTACAGGGCGAAGGTAATCCCGCCCGAAAAACCGGTCAAGCCGCTCAGAGTCGAATGTATTTCATCGGATGTTTCTTGAGATCGGCCATCAGCGTATCGAGCTGAGCCTTCGCACGATTCATCTCTCGGGCGAGTGCGCTGTCGCTCTTCATTCTGGAGACAGGGCTGCCTGGATTCGAGAGCAGGAGCCGAAGTGAATCGGCTTCTAATTTCAGGTGCGCGATCTCTCTGAAAAGTGTCGAATCTCGACGGAATCGGCCGACGCTTCCGCGTCCCTCTTTGAGCAACAGCGTTATGGAATCCTTTTGAGCGAAAAGCCGCGAGATGCGCAGGCCGACGTTGTTGCGGGATGCAAGACCAAGTGTTCCACTCCCGAATTTGCGCTGCGCGTTGATGCGCGACATCGCTGCGCTGGCTGACTGGATCCGCGGAATCCCGCTTTTTTGGAACGCCCCGATGCTGTTTCGCGGATCGCTCAATAACGCCAGCATGCGAGTCGTGCTGTCGCTGAGCTGATCCAGCTCATTTGCGACCGCGGTGACCTGGTCGATGAGCGGCTTGAATCTCCCGTGCGGGCGCTCGAACAGCGTGTCGCCATTCCGTATCGCGGGCGCAGCCGGCGTTCCCACTTTGAGGTAGACGACCGGGCTTCCGATGAGATTGCCGCCTGGCCTGATATCGACGACGGAGTTCCTTCGGATGAGGGGAACGTACTCGTTCAGGATTCTGGTGTGGATCGCCAGCCGGTGCGAGGCCGCGGAGGCTACCGGCCGGATATGGACGTCTTCGACGATTCCCACTTTCTTGCCGGATACCCACACGTCGGTTCCCGGCAGCACCCCGGTCGCATCGCCGACGGCGACGAAGAGAGTGGTCGTATCGCCGTGCAAGGCGCCGACGCGCGCAAATAACAGGATGGAGAGACTCAAGGCGACGATTACTCCGAATGCAAGCAGGCCGACTTTGAGGTCTCCCCAGACGAGGCGCCGCGACATGGCCGGAAAGCTAGGCTCCAGTCCGGTGTGGGCAACGGCTGGGCAGGTAAGGAAGGATGCGCGCGGCGGGATTCGAACCCACGACCTTCGGCTCCGGAGGCCGACGCTCTATCCAGCTGAGCTACGCGCGCAACCGTGGAATAATAACGTAGATATCGCTTCGCCGAACGGCGGCGAGTGGCACGGGACGTGACCGCAAATTTCCCCAGATGCTATTCAAACGACGAAAGGTCACAGTCATTCCCGGCGACGGTATAGGGCCCGAGGTAATCGCTGCCGCGCTCAGGGTTGTGGAAGCGACCGGAGTCGATATCGAGCCCGAGATCCACCAGGCCGGGGCAACGGCGTTCGCGAAGGGAATCGATTCAGGCGTCCCGAAAGACACGATCGATTCGATCGAGCGAACGAAAGTCGTTCTCAAAGGTCCGCTGGAGACGCCAATCGGATACGGGAACAAGAGCGCGAACGTTACACTCAGAACCCTATTCGAAACCTTTGGCAATCTCCGTCCGGTGCGCGAGCTGCCGGGAGTTCGGACTCCATTCACCGGACGAAAGCTCGACATCGTCATCGTTCGGGAAAATGTCGAGGATCTCTACGTCGGCGTCGAATACTTGCAGACACCGGGAGTTGCCGAGTCGCTCAAGCTCATCTCGCGAATGGGATGCGAGAAGATCGTCGAGCTTGCATTCGAGTTCGCGACCGCCGCCTGCCGGAAGCGCGTCCACTGCGCTACCAAATCGAACATCCTCAAGCTCACTGAAGGAATGCTTCAGCACACCTTCGAGGAAATCGCGCCGCGCTATCCGCACATTGAATCGAAGCACATCCTGATCGACAACTGCGCCCATCAACTGGCGATGCGGCCGGAGCAGTTCGACGTGATCGTCACCACGAACATGAACGGCGACATTCTCAGCGATCTCACATCGGGTCTCACGGGCGGGCTGGGCTTTGCTCCATCAGCCAATATCGGGAACGACGTCGCAATCTTCGAGGCGGTACACGGCTCCGCGCCTGACATCGCGGGAAAGAATATCGCGAACCCGACCGCGATTATCCTGAGCGCCGCGATGATGCTTCGACACATGGGTGAAGGAGCCGCGGCGGAGGACATCGAGCAGGCCGTGCTCCTTACGCTGGAGAGCGGAGTTCGAAGCGCTGACATGCCCGGCGAATCGAAGCCGTCGTCGACGAAGGAGTTCGCCGATGCTGTGATGGCGAATCTTGGCAAGGACTCGTCGACCTCGGGCGGCGGCGGGAATTTTCGCGCGGTTCGTCTACCGGCCTCGAGCGACAAAGTGTCGACTGTCAAAGTCAGAACGCGATCGGTAACAGGTATCGACGTTTACATCGAAAGCTCGATGTCGCCCGAAGACCTCGTGGAATCGCTCAACGAGGCGTCGAGTGGAACGACATTCATCCTTCAGGTTATCACCAATCGAGGCAGTAC
>DATBRZ010000159.1:0-4127 GCA_036560025.1 Gemmatimonadaceae bacterium
GTTAGAAGCCGAGGTACGCGCGAACGCGCGGTTCCATCTTTTCCGGCGTCCAGAACGGAACCCAGACGAGATTGATCTGAACATCCTCGACGCCGGGAAGCGTCCGAATCTCCTGCTCGGCGTTGGTCATGATCTCGGGACCCGATGGACAACCCGGCGACGTCAAGGTCATGTCGACTTTCACAGTCGAACCTTCGACCTGGATGTCGTACACGAGCCCGATGTCCATGATGTTGAGATTGAGCTCAGGATCCTTGACGCGACGGAGCGCGAGCTTGACCTGATCCTGACTGACTACGGGGTCCTTTTGAGCGGTAGTCGACTCGTCGGTCTGCATGACCGAAACGTAGCCTATCCGCGGCGCCCCGTCACCGACTGGTGTGCCTTGCCCTCTTCGTCGACGTACGCCTGGACTTGGAGGCGGTCGATTTCGAGGACCGCGACGACTTCGCCTTGACGGACTTCGATGAATGCGAGCTCTTCGACGAATGTCTTGCCGACCGCGACGATGACGCCCGATGCGCGAGCTTGAGGCAGCTCGCACGAGCTCGCCGCGCTCTCGCCGACGCGCCTCGCTTCAGCGCTGCACATCTCACCGGCTTGATCGATCTGTTCCACCCGATCTCCCGATCGGCGCGGAACTTGTCGGGCATGTCGAGGATTCCACCGTCGACCACTGCGAGCACGGCTGCATCGGAAAGGTCGGCGCGAACATCAGCGATGACTTTTCCCGGATGCGCCGCGCGTGCAGCATGCACACGATTTGTCAGCAGCACGACGAACATCTCGCGATCCGGATCGATCCACATCGAGGTACCGGTGAATCCGGTGTGACCGTACGCGCGCTCAGTGAGATACTGTCCCGAGCCTGCATCGCCATCCGCTGTGTCCCAGCCGAGTGCGCGATGTCCGGCCGTGCGCCGGGTGAACAGGGCGACCGTAGAATCGCTGACGATGTTGACGCCGTCGTAAGTACCGCCGTTGAGCATCATCTGCGCGAAGATCGACAGATCGGCAGCAGTGCTGAATAATCCGGCATGTCCTGCGACGCCGCCAAGTGCGTAGGCGTTCTCGTCGTGAACCTCTCCCTGGAGCGGATATCCGCGGGGCGGGGTGACTTCAGTCGGGGCGACGCGATAGCGGACCGAGTCGGGCGGCCGGTAGTAGGTGTCGTGCATCCCGAGCGGACCGAACACGCGTCGAGTTAGAAATTGATCTAACCGCTCTCCGGAAACAGACTCGACGATCATTCCGAGAACGTCAGCGCCGAGATCCGAATAGATGAATGCGGTGCCCGGCGTGTACTCGAGCGGCGTCTCGAGCACCATGTCACGCGCTTCCTGGGGACTATGCGCCTTACGCCACAAATCGCGGCCGGCGGGCAATCCGGAACGGTGCGTGAGCAGGTCGCGAACCGTCACCCGATCCTTCATCCCGCCCGAAAATGCCGGGAGATATCTCAGAACCGGCGCGTCGAGATCGACCTTCTTCTCATCGTAGAGAAGCATGATCGCCGTCGTCGTACCGACGACTTTACTGAGCGACGCGATGTCGTAGATAGTGCGGTCGGCGTCGACGTCCGGACTGACCGGCGTCCATGAGAGTCTGCCGAATCCCCTCTGCCACACGGCTGCGCCCTTCCGACCGACGACCACGGACGCGCCCGGATATCCCCCTGCGGAGATCCCGCGCTGCACGACGCGGTCGATTGCCTCCAGCCTGGACGCCGACATACCGACTGCATCTGGGGACTTAGCCGGCAGACCGTCCGTACCGTGTACCATGGTAAGGGCGGTCAGAATAACTCTCAGCACTACTACTCCTTGCTACAATTGGGTACTGCGCGACGTCTGCTATGTTCCTGAGGGGCAACCCTTTGCCTCACCAGAAACAGGCGCGCTGGTACCCTCTTTACGCCAGACGACCGATAGATGGCACGGTCACCGGGCATCCATAGTAATAACTACGCAACAGCGCGCCCAATGTTTTTTTCAACATTACTCGCGAATGCAGGCAACGCTGCGATAGAACGGGCAACTATGCGTTTGACGACCGTGACTAAGACTTAAGACGGGATGCAGACCGATCAGCTCGAGCTCCGGCGCGCCATGAACGGCGATGAACGGGCGATGCGGCAGCTTTGGCTGCGGCACTCGCCGCACATCGACGCGGTCGTGCGCCGCCTCTGCGGTGATTCCGACGTTGCAGCGGACATCGCGCAGGAAGTGTGGATCCAGATCTTCCGCGCGCTGCCGGGCTATCGCGGAGAATCGCAGTTCGGGACCTGGGCGCACCGCATCGCCGTCAACCGCACGTTGAATGCGCTTCGCAAAGTGAAGCGCATCGAGAAGATCGAAACGGAGATCGAAGACGACAGTGCAACCGTGGAGACCGACAGCGACCGAACCTTTCTCGCCGAATCGATCGAGCAGGCGATGGAAAAGCTGTCACCCGGTGCGCGAATGGTTTTCGTGCTACACGACATCGAGGGATACACGCACGATGAGATCGGCAAAGAGCTCGGCATCACATCGGGCGGATCCAAATCACAGCTGTTCAAGGCACGCGCCAAGCTTCGCCGGCTGCTGGCGCCTCTCGTGGACGAATCGACTGCCGGCTTAGGAAGGACACATGTCGCCCCTGTCTGAAAACGAATTGGACGATCTCGTTGCGCGCGAGCGTGAGCGCGGAATAAAGCCGCTCACAGAATGGAGCGCTATCGCCGCCCAGCTCCGGGCGGAGGGTTTGATCCGAAAATCTGACCGACCGTCACTCGTAAGCACGACTACGTGGATGCGAATCGCAGCGTCACTCTTGCTTGTCGCTGGCGGAATTGCGATCGGTCGATACACTGCTCGCTCTTCTCCGCAATCGAATGCGGTTGCGAGCGCTCCAACGACGAATGCTTCCAACGCGAACTTCGCATCTGCCGAGGAAGCGTGGTCGGTCCTCAATCGCGCTGGCGAGGAGTATCAGCGGGCATCTGCGTACCTCTCGGCCAACAACACCAACGTTCCGATGCCGTCGAGTCCGTCGATGTACCGTACTCGACTGGCTGCGCTCGACAACGTGATGTCCGACATGCGCGCGGCTCTTCAGGAGGCTCCGCAGGATCCGGTGATCAATCAGTACTACCTCGCGACTGTCGGCGCGCGTGAAGCAACCCTTCGTCAGCTCGGCACGACACTGCCGCCGGGCGCAAAGCTCAACAGGTTCTAATGCAGGAGATTCGTAGAATGGCTGTAAAACGCTTTCTCATCCTGCTCGGCGCTTTGCTGCTCGCGCCGGCACTGGCCTCGGGTCAGGATCCGCAGCGCGGATGGGTCGGCGTCGCGTACACGACGAGCATTGGACAATCGGACCAGAACGGGAACGTGATCTTCTCGGACTATCCGGTGATCGAGTCGATCGAGCCCGGATCGCCGGCGGAGAGAGCCGGACTTCAGGCAGGGGACAAGATTCTCGCGTTGAACAATCAGGATCTGAAAAGGAATCCGTTGCCGGTAGGCAACATGCTTCAGCCGGGTCGCAAGATCCTGTTTCGGTTCCGCCGGGACGACGTCACCCGCAATGTTTCGGTGACGGTTGCGCCTCGACCTGCAGGTACGGCGGAGAGGTACAAGATCACGTTGATCGAGCCGGTTCCGAGGCAGCTTGGCTCCGCCCGCACCCCCGGCCGCCGGGAGGTTACACTCACAGCGCCGATGCTCGGTGCTCCACCGCCGGCAATGGTACCGATGCTTCTTCCATTCGGACCCTCGAGCCTCGGCGTTGCAGGAGCGGAGCTGACGCGGCTCAACGAACGCTTGCAGGAGCTGGTGGGATTGAAGACCGGTGGCGTCTTCGTGGTCAATGTTGCGCCCGGCTCACCGGCGATGCAGGCAGGACTGCAGAGCACTGACGTGATCATCCGCGCGGGAGACTTCACGATCGACAATCCAGGCGAGATCGCGCGCCTGATGAGTGAGCCCGGCGTCAACACAATCAAGCTTCATATCATCCGCAAGAAGAAGCCGCAGACGGTTACGCTGCGCTGGTAGTCAGTCCGGCTGCCGCTCCGCGGGAACGAGCGAGTGGTGAATGGCGAGGGCGGCCACCGCGCCGCCCGCCGCCGCCGTGATCGCCAA
>DATBRZ010000160.1:0-4737 GCA_036560025.1 Gemmatimonadaceae bacterium
CGAGCGCACTGCGGTGGATGTCGAGGAGCGGCTCGATTATCTCGATCGAGTTCACACGTTCGTCTTCCGCCGTGACGAGCACGAATTTCCCGGTGGAGCAGCCACCACACGGTACCGATTCGTTCACGTTCTGTATCAGAATGCGCTCTACGATTCGCTCACCGGTGCGCGGCGCGCGGAGCTGAGCCGAAAGGTCGCGGAGTCGTTGCTGTCGTTCTACGCAAAGTCGCCCGGTCCGGTTGCTGCAGAGCTCGGATACTTGTTCGAGCAGGCGCGCGACGCAGGAAAAGCAGCAGAGTTCTATACGCTTGCTGCGCGGAATGCTGCGCGCGTGTTCGCGAATGGTGAAGCCGCCCAGCTGGCTGGTCGAGGGTTAGCGGCGCTGGCGAAATCTGAACGCACGCCGGCGGATGCGCCGCTCGAGCTGACGCTGCAGTTGATCTACGGAAGCAGTCTATCTGCGACGCAGGGCTACGCGTATCCCGATGTTCGCACAGCGATGGCGCGCGCACGTGAAATTGCGGAAGAGCTCGGCGACAGACCGCAGCTCGCACCGGTGATCTGGGGATTGTTCGCGCACCATCTGGTTGCCGGTGAAGTCCGCGAAGCGCAGCGATGGGCCGAGCACCTGTTGCGGCTCGGCACTGCGGCGAACGATCCGATGATGCTGGTCGGAGCGCATGGAGCGATGTCCTTCGCGTTGTTCTACTTCGGTCGCTTGCCCGAGGTGCTCGAGCATTGCGAGAAGGCCGCTGCGTTGTACGATCGCGATAAGCGACCGACTTATCACGCGATGTACAGAATGGATCCCGGCGTGTTCATCTTTTCGGAGAGCGCGCGTACGAGCTGCCTGGTTGGATTCCCTGATTCAGCTCTCAAGGCGCGCGACAACGCGTTGAAGCTCGGGTCCGACAGTCCCGATCCGCGCAGTGCTGCGTTCGCGTTCCTGTTCGGAGCGGTGCTGCACGAATTGAGGCGCGAAGGCGACCAGGCGCTGCACTTCGCGAATCTTTGCATCGGCGTTAGCGACGAGCACGGCATTGGACAGGAGCGCGCATGGGCAATGACTATTCGCGGCTGGTCGATCGCGGCAAGCGGACGGGTGGACGAAGGAGTAAGTGAGATCGAAGCTGCGATCGCGGTGCAGCGGTCGAGTCACGCCGAATTGAATCTGACGTTCGGGTTGAGGCAGCTGGCCGAAACGTACATGTGGCAGGGATCGCTCGACAAAGCTCAGGCGGCGATCGAGGAAGCGCTCTCACTCGCCGCTCCGCGAGAGGAGAGAGCGTCGCTGCACGAGCTTCATAGGATTTATGGCGAGACGTTGCGTGCGCTACGGAGAATGCGCGGAGGAAATGCTGCGGCCGATGGTGACGAGCTCTTCGCTCGGGCCGAGTCGGAGTTCAGGCTCGCGATCGAGGAGGCTCGGCGTCAGAGCGCGATGTTGCTGGAGCTACGCGCGGCTGCGGGACTCGGCCGATTGCTCGAGGAGAAGGGAAGGGGCGAAGAGATGCGCGCTGAGGTGACGCGTCTTCGCAATGCGATGACGGAGGGACTCGAGCTGGAGGATGTGCGGTTGGCCAACGAGTTCCTCGATCGCATAACTCCGCGGACTCGAAGCCCGTCGAAGCCTACTGCTACGATCCGCACCTGATCCCTCAGTCGCAACGCCGTTAGGATGAACGAGGGGCTTCCGCGACATTCAATCGCGAAGTCGCTGCTGCTGCATCGTCTCGATTGTGTACTGGAAGCGGAACATCTACATCGGAATGCTCACGCACTGCGCGGCAAACACGATCGGTGCGGTAATGTCTCTTGTGGCGTTCAGCAGCTCGTCCTAGCGCGGACTTACTCGCATTTCGCCGAGAGCGGCCCGTAAGCCACGCGCCAACGTGATCGCGTTGGCATTCGCCCAGAAGTGCATAAAGAAGAGCCGCGGCGACTCGGTGAGCATGTGCGAGTGCACCGCGGTTATTTGAATCCCATTCGCGCGAAGGGCGCGAATGACCTTATTCACCTCGCCCGCCGCCATTACGAAGTCGCCGGTGGTAGCTGCATTTCCATTTCCCGTCGGCTGGAAGTTGATTGCCGTAGCGAGACCCATCGACGGAGGCATTTCCATTCCAGACTCGAATACTTTCTCCGCTCGCGGCACGCTCACTTGGTATACGCCGGCGTTGATCCGGCCATGGTAACCGAGAGCTTTGGCAACTTCGGCGGTATCGAGATCGATTGCTGTGGCCGGTGCGGACGCGCCAGCGGCTAGAGGAGTCTTCGTCGCTGCGAGCGCGTCGCGGATTGTGCGAGCGATCCTCGCCTCGTCCCCGCGGGCGTGTATGTGCATGTACATGATTCGCGGCGACTCACCGAGCAGATGATTGTGCAGGGCAGTCTGCTCGACTCCACCAGCCTGAAGCTTCGAGATGGCAGGCGCGATTTCATCTTCGGTCAGAACGAGATCGCCCGCAGCGGCTGTGTTGCCGCCACCCACGCGCTTGAACGCGACCCATGAGCCGAGCGCGAATGCGGGTCTGAGTTTGATTCCATCGACGGTGACGTCGAGATCGGTGCGAGGGAAACTGTACCGCATTACGTCGCCGGGTTGAGCCGTTCCTTTACGCCCGAGCGCAGAGTCGACCGCTTGCCAGCCGCGCGACGCGACGCTCGGCGCAGCAGGAGCCTGAGCGGTGAGCGGACGAGCGAGAATCAGCGCAATTGTCAGCGCTCGTGCTGCTGTTATCGATTTCGACATTTGACTCCGGGTCAATACCTGAACGTATTGTATTCTTTTTGCTCCCCGCTAGAGTGCGGTGCGGCGGAGGAGCTGCGCGTTGATCGCGACGACTACGGTGCTTACTGACATCAATACAGCCCCGATCGCCGGTGACAGCACTACGCCCCGCGATGCAAGAACGCCGGCTGCAAGCGGAATCGCGACTATGTTGTATCCCGCGGCCCACCAGAGATTCTGAACCATCTTTCGATAGCTCGCTCGCGAGAGCTCGATGATGCGCGGCACGTCGCGTGGATCGCTGCGAACGAGCACGATGTCGCCTGCTTCAACCGCGACGTCAGTGCCCGCGCCGATGGCGATCCCGACATCGGCCGTCACGAGCGCAGGCGCGTCATTCACCCCATCACCGACCATCGCGACCTTCTTTCCTTTCTTCTGCAGCTCTTCAACGCGTTTAGCCTTGTCCTCCGGAAGTACCTGCGCAAACACGGCATCGATTCCCAGCTCTTTCGCGACAGCGTTTGCGACCGCTTCATTGTCACCCGTGATCATGACGGACTCGACACCCATTCCATGCAGCCGCTCTATCGCCTCGTGCGACTCCGGCCTGATCGCGTCAGCCACTGCGAATACCGCAAGCGCTCGATTTCCTTCTATTAGATAGACAGTGGTCTGCCCGCGAGCCGAGGCTCGTTCAACGCCTTCGCGCAGTTGTGGCGCGGGCTCGACTTGCATGCTCGAAAGGAGATTCGGTCCGCCGGCAGAAAGCGTTCGACCATCCACCTTGGCGGTGACGCCACGACCAGGCAGATACCGGAACTCACTCGCTGCGGGAATCTGCTGACCGCGTTCCTCGGCACTCCTCACGATTGCACGCGCGATCGGATGCTCCGAGTCGCGTTCAAGACCCGCTGCAAGGCGGATCGCTTCGTCAGACGATACGCTGTCCACTGTCGCGATGTCCACGACCCTGTGCTGAGCGAGGGTCAGCGTGCCCGTCTTGTCGAACACGATCGTCGTGAGATTACGCGCCTCTTCGAGTCCGCGCCGGTCGCGAACGAGAAGTCCGTTGCGTGCACCGAGCGTAGTCGAGATCGCAATCACCAGCGGTACGGCAAGACCAAGTGCGTGAGGGCACGCTATCACCAGCACCGTGACCATGCGCTCGACCGCGAAAGCAGGCTCGCCCGAGCGCAACGACAGCCATACAGCGAGCGTGAGTATGCCACTGATAATGGCGACGATCGTCAGCAGGAATGCCGCGCGATCGGCAATCGCCTGCGCGCGGGAGCGTGATGATTGTGCCTGCTCGACGAGTCTCATGATGCCTGCGAGGGCGGTCTTCTCGCCGGTGCCCGTCACTTCGATGCGCAACGCACCGGAAGCGTTGACCGTGCCTGCGACCACTTTGTCGCCCGGGTTTTTCTCGACGGGCTTCGATTCTCCTGTCAGCATCGACTCGTCGACACTGCTGGTTCCCTCGCGGGCGACACCGTCGGCGGGAATTCTGCCGCCTGGCCGAACAAGAATGGTGTCCCCTTCACGAAGCTCAGCCACGGACACCTGCTCTTCACGGCCGTTCGATATTCGAACGGCCGTATCGGGCAACAGCTTCGCAAGCTCCTGAAGCGCTCCCTGCGCCTGCGAGATCGATCGCATCTCGATCCAGTGACCGAGCACCATGATGGTCACCAGCGTCGACAACTCTTCCCACAACGGCATGCCGGGGAAGCCGAACGTGACCGCGAGACTGAAGACGAATGCGACGCTGATCGCGAGCGCGATCAGCGTCATCATCCCGGGTACGCGTGATCTCAGCTCATCAACTGCTCCGCGAATGAACACAACACCGCCGTAGACAAACACGGCGGTACCAAAAACGGCCGGGATCCAGTGCGCCCCCGGAAACTGCGGCGGTGCAAATCCGAGCGCGCGAGGGAGCATGTGGCCCCACACAAGCGTCGGTATCGTGAGCAGCAGTGAGACCCAGAACTTGTCGCGGA
>DATBRZ010000161.1:0-14208 GCA_036560025.1 Gemmatimonadaceae bacterium
GTCCGTAATCGCGCTACTCGCTCACGTAGCGGCGGGTGCGTAGCCATGAGATCTGCCAGCTTTCCCTCGCGATCGCCCCAAGGCGAATGAAATGGATCGACGATGCAGAGCTGCGCCGAGCTCTTCGGTATCGCCTTCGGCGTGATCGTTGAGCCTCCAATTTTCGTAAGTGCGTCTGCGAGCGCGCCAGGATTTCGAGTGAACTGTGCGCTCATCGCGTCGGCGAGAAACTCGCGCGACCGGCCCACTTTCATCGCCATGTAGCGAGTCACGAGCGGCGCGATTGCCCAGCTGATGATCCATACCACCAGAAGGACAATGACGAGTATTCCTGCGGTGCCGCCTCCACCTCCGTCGCGACTGCGACTGCGTCGCGAGCCGCCGCCTGATCCGCCGACTCGCATCACTCTGAAGGCGGCGTTGTGAACGAGAGCGACAACCCCGACCAGTGACGTCAACAAAGTCATGAGGCGAACATCGAGATTCACGATGTGGCCCATCTCGTGTCCAACAACCGCCTGCAGCTCGTCACGGTTGCAGGTATCGAGCAGGCCCTGTGTCACCGCGATGTGCGCATCGCTGGTGTGAATCCCGGTGGCGAATGCGTTGGGCGCGCTATCGGCGATGAGCCACACTCTCGGACGCGGCGAGCCGGACGCAATCGACATCTCGTCTACAACGTTCGCGAGTCGCTGCTCATCCTCGCCGCGTGGGTCGGTTATCTCCCGGCCGCCGGTCGCCTTGATGAGAATCATCGCGCCGAATCTGTATCCCGCCCACGCTACTACTGCCGCAAAGGTGAACAGGAAGATGCCGAGGCCAGGGAAGACGTGAATCGATCCTCCCTGGTTGCGGCTCCACAAATACCAGATGAGATCGCCGCCGAACCCGAGCCAGGCGACGAAGATTATGAAACCGGCAACGAGGCGTCGGCTGGCTTTCCTGTTCGCGTCCTGCTGCGCGAACAGGTTGCCGGCGGGGGTCATCTCGCTGGAGGCGTCATCGAAAGGTCAACCTGCGGCACGGCGCGCTCGGTATCATCGGTGATCTCCCAGAGTGGCGCGGGAGAAGCGCTTGCGAGCCCCGCGAAGAGAGCCGTCGGGAATGTTCGCTGCACCGTGTTGTATTGCGTAGCGGTGTCGTTGTAGAGCTGGCGCGAGAATCCGATTTTGTTCTCGGTCGCGGTAAGCTCTTCCTGCAGCTGCGCCACATTGCCGGTCGCTTTGAGATCCGGATAAGCCTCCACAACAGCCAGCAATCTCCCGAGTGCAGTTGTCAGCTGCGATTCCGCAGCCGCGGTTGCCTGCACGTTTCCTGTGTTTGAAACGCTGATCGCCTGATTGCGCGCTGCAACCACCGCTTCGAGTGTCTGTCGCTCGAAGTTCATCGCGCCCTTCACTGTATTGATCAGGTTTGGAATCAGGTCGTGCCGACGCTTGAGCTGCACGTCGATCTGCTTCCAGGCGTTGGCTACCTGGTTCTTGAGCGATATAAGCCTGTTGTACGCTCCTATCCCGAATAGGACGAGGATGGCGACAATTACGAGCAGTACGATGCCGAACATGTAACGCCCCGTGGAAAGAGTGTCAGTCAGGAAAGATATCGGGAGAGCGCCGCGTTGCTATTGATATGCTCCGGCTCGCGTCTTTAGCTTGGTGTGCCTTGCGCATCAGCCGGTTCGGATCGCCTCACCCCGGACAACATTCCGTGCGACCACTCACTACGATGCGCCGGAGCGCATCGTTTCAAGTTCGGCTCCTCCGCATAGCCATTGCCGCGCTCCCGGGGGCGGGCGCCGCTGCGTGCGAGCGCCTCGACGTGGATGCGCCGCCGCCCGCTGTCGTCGCAGACACGGATACGCTTCCTCCGCTTGCTTCCTCGACGCTCGACATCCCGCTGACGTACGATCTGTCGCCGGTCGTGCGCGCGCTCGAGAAGGCAGTTCCGCGGAAGTTCGGTGACATCAACGAGCGACACCCGATCCCGGGTCACTCACGCGTGCAGGTCGCGTTCGAGGGCGTGCGCGATCCCTTTCGTGTCTCACTCGACGGACAGACTGCTCGACTCACTGCGATCATTCATTACAAGGGCCGCGGCTGGTACGATGCGCCGATCGTTCCCGAAGTCAGTACGTCCTGCGGCTTGACTGATCCTCAGCCTCGTGCGCGTGTCGAGATTGCTGCGCCGCTTCGGATCACACCTGACTGGCACCTCCGCGCGAAGACGCGAATCGAGAAAGTCGAAGCCGCCAGCACCGAGCGAGCCGATCAGTGCAAGGTGACGCCGCTCAAGATCGACGTAACACCGCGCGTGACGGACGCCGCGAGAAAAGTGCTCGAGGGGAAGCGTTCATTCATCGATGAGCGCATTGCCTCTCTGAACATTCGCTCGCGATTCGAGGAGTGGTGGCATCTCCTTCAGCAACCCATCCGGCTGACTGACAGCGTCTGGGTCGTCATCAATCCGACAGCAGTGCGTATGGGCGAGACCGTCGGTGTAAAACGCACGCTCGTCACTGCGCTCGGCTTTTCCGCATCTCCGCGGGTGGTCACCGGCGTCCGTCCCGAACCCGTCCTTACGCCGCTTCCACCACTGTATCCCGCAGCTGTAGGCAGCGGCCTTCACATCCTTCTAGAGGGATTCATCGACTACGGTCTCGCAACACGCCTGCTCGAGAAGGAGATCGTCGGAAAGAAGATCGAGAAGGCAGGAAAGACGATCGAGGTCCGCAGCGTTCGCCTCTTCGGAATCGGCGGAGGAAAGCTTGCGCTCGAGCTTCACTTCCGCGGCGCTGCAAACGGGCACGTCTACTTTGTTGGCACTCCACGATATGATCCGGCCACGCGACAGCTTTACGTGCCCGATCTCGAGTATGACGTGGGCTCCGCGAATCTTCTCGTCAGCGGGTTCGAGTGGCTGAAGCACGGCGACGTGCAGGATGACATCCGGTCGCGGGCGCGGTGGCCGGTTGTCGGAATAATGAGTGAGGGTCGCGAGCAGCTCCAGAAAGGCCTCAATCGCGAGCTCGCGCCCGGAGTCAATCTCGTTGCAGTAGTCGATTCAGTGCGCGGAATTGCTGTACGCGCGCGACGAGCGAACATTCGGCTCCAGGCGCAGGCAGACGCGAATGCACACCTCATGGTGAAACAAGGGACGTAATGGAACGCGAAAACCTGATTCGAGCTGTGGGTGTGCAGGGCCTGTCGGCGGCCATCGTCAATTACACCGTCGGCGCCGGAATCTTCGTGCTGCCTGCGGTAGTTGCCGCGCGAATCGGCGGAGCGGCTCCGGTTGCATACATCATCTGCGCGCTGGTCATGGGGCTCATCG
This sequence comes from Gemmatimonadaceae bacterium, assembly GCA_036560025.1. Taxonomy (GTDB): domain Bacteria; phylum Gemmatimonadota; class Gemmatimonadetes; order Gemmatimonadales; family Gemmatimonadaceae; genus UBA4720. Next base: position 3,331 of record DATBRZ010000161.1, read on the forward strand.
TCACGTGCTTTGCCGAAGCCGGCAGCCGTGTGTCGATGTCAGGCGGCACGTATGCATATGCGGAAACCGTATTTGGTCCCTACATAGGGTTTCTCGTCGCAATCATGCTCTGGTTCTCGGTCGTGCTCGCGAGCGCAAGTGTAGCGAACGTGTTTTTTGATGCGCTGTCGCGTTTTGCACCCGTGCTGGAGCACGGGCTCGTCCGCTCGATCGCGCTGCTCGCACTGTATGCGGCGCTTGCAGCCGTCAACATCCGCGGTGTGCGCAGCGGAAGCGGTGTGGTTCAGGGCGCAGCCGTCGGAAAGCTTACGCCGCTTCTGATCCTCATCGTTGCCGGATTCCTTGCGCTGAATTCGGCGAATCTCGCCTGGCCCGGTTTTCCATCCATCGAGAACATCGGCCGGTCCACTTCTCTGCTCATTTTCGCTTTCATGGGCGTCGAGACTGCGCTGGCGCCGAGCGGAGAAGTCTACAACCCAGCACGAACGGTCCCGCGTTCGATCCTGATTGCATTCATCGTCGTGACGCTGTTGTATCTGTCGATTCAGGTCGTGACTCAGGGAGTGCTTGGTGCCGACCTCGCACTGAACACGAAAGCGCCGCTGGCGGAGACTGCGAGCCGCGTCCTTGGTCGCAGCGGAGAGATCCTCATCGTTCTGGCAACGGCGATTTCGACATTTGGCGCAACTGCCGGCGACATGCTGGCGGCGCCGAGAGTGATTTACTCGCTTGGCCGTGACCGTCTCATTCCGTCGGTTGTCGGTGCAGTGCATCCGACTTTCCGTACGCCTTACGTGGCGATCGCTTTCCATGCGTCGTGCTGCGCTTTCTTCGCGATCACGGGCACGTTCGAGACTCTCGCTCCTGTATCGGTGCTGGCTACGCTCTTCGTGTACTTCGTGTGTGTGCTTGCAACGATTCAGTTGAGGCGGCGCGACATTCGCAGCGACGGGTCACTTCCGTTCCGGGCTCCGGGCGGTCCGGTGGTTCCGATTCTGGCCGCACTAGTTGTTATCTGGCTGATGACGACAGCAACCCGGCAGGAGTTCTACGCAGCAGGAGCAATGTTGATCTTCTCGTCTTTACTCTTTCTGGTAATGCGGTTGTTGCAACCGTCCCCCAGGAGTAACTGAATGCGATTTCTAATGAAGTACGTCGTTGCGAGTTGCTTCCCTATCGCCTTGCTGGGTCAACAGTCAATCGATTCGGCTTACACGGCGAAGATCCGCGAGCTGACTCCGACCGATCGTACATGGAAGTTCACCACTGAATTCGTCGAATCACTGCCCGCATCGAGTACGGTACCGACGCCGCTCAAGGTCCTCGGCTACGTGCCGGGGACGATTGGCAGACTCTCGCACGTTGCCGACATCAACAAGTACTTTCACGCTCTCGCCGCGGCCTCGCCAAGGACGAAGATCTTTTCCGCCGGAATGAGCGACGAAGGTCGCGAGATGATCGTCCTCGCGATCGCCGATGAAGCAACGATCGGAAAACTGGAGGATTATCGCGCAATGCTCGGCAGGCTCGCGGACCCGCGCGGCCTGAACGCAACCGACCGCGCACGCCTCGTTCGCGAAGCGAAACCGATCTACTGGCTCTCAGGCTCCATTCATTCGCCGGAGACGGGAAGTCCCGAGATGCTGATGGAGCTTGCGTATCGTCTCGCGGTTGATGAATCGGAAAATTCGCGCGCAATCCGCAGCAACGTCATCACGCTGATAACCCCGGTCACTGAGGTGGATGGCCGGGATCGAATGGTCGACGCGTACAATCAGTCGATGGCGCTCAAGCTCGGTCCGAGTGGCACGCCGCTCATTTACTGGGGGAAGTACACGGCGCACGACAACAATCGCGACGGAATGGTGCTGTCGCAGAAGCTGTCGCAGAACGTGATGTCGCTCTTTCTTCACTGGAAGCCTGTCGTCGTTCACGATCTTCACGAGTCGGTGCCATTTCTTTATACGAGCACGGGCACCGGTCCCTACAACGAGGACTACGACCCGATCGTAGTGGACGAATGGCACACGCTCGCGTATCAGGAGATAACGGAGCTCACTCGGCGCGGATTGCCTGGAGTCTGGACACACGGCTTTTATGACGGATGGGCGCCGAACTACACGCTGCTCGCCGTGGCAAATCTCCATAACTCGATCGGCCGATTCTACGAGACGTATACATCGTCCGGCGCCGGATGCCACACGGTGCAGCTGGCAGCTTCCGCGATCGAGCGCCGTTGGGACCGCCCCAATCCGCCGGTGAACGGTGTGCGATGGTGCATTCGCAGCAACATCAACTTTCAGCAGTCGGGCGCGTTGATCGCGCTGCGGTATGTAGCAGATCATCGACAGACGTTTCTCGAGAACTACGTCGCGAAAGCGGAGCGTATGATTCAGCGCGGAAAGACTACGGCGCCATATGCATTCGTAATTCCCAGGAGCCAGCGGCACGCGGCGGAAGCCGCCGCTCTGGTGAACCTGTTCCGTGCGCAGGGGTCAGAGGTTCATGTTGCGACTTCTGACTTCCAACTGGCCGCAGCAACCCCGGCGCGAAAGGATTCTGCGAGCACAGCTGCTCGTGCCGCATCTGCAACCATGGTGCGTACCGGCGACTGGATCGTTCGACTGGACCAGCCGTACTCCGCCACTGTTCGAACTCTCCTGGCGATCCAGAAATACAAGGCGGACGATCCGCCGCCCTACGACGACACGGGTTGGACTCTCGACGTTCTACGTCATGTCGAGACGGTGAAGGTTGCCGACTCGACGATTCTCACTCGTCCGATGTCGCTGCTCTCGTCTGATGCAACAGTGCGAGGCAACATCGCGGGCGATGGTCGCACGCTCGTGGTCAAGCATCTCGGGGATTGGCGATCCGCAGTACTGCCGTGGCGGGTTGGCGGAACTGTGCGCGTTGCGGACAGCGCCTTTTCGATCGGATCGACACACTGTCCGGCCGGCACTTTCATACTGGAAAACGCGACTCCCCGTGCGCGCGATGCGGTTGTGGTGCTCGGAATGGATGCGTCAGCGGTCGATGCAGCGCCTCGAGTGCGATCGCATGTGATCGATCTCCCGCGCATCGCGCTGATGCATTCCTGGCTCGAGACGCAGAACGAAGGCTGGGTCCGATTCGCGTTCGATCAGATGGGCGTTCCCTACACCTACATCTCCGACCAATCGCTCGGCCGGTCGAACGCCCTCGATAAGTTCGACGTCGTCGTATTCCCGCATGTGAGCGGCAGCACGCAGGCTCTGATCAACGGCCGGCCGAAGATCGGTCCCCCGGTCCCGTGGAAGAAAAGTGCGCAGACTCCCAACCTTGGACGGTGGGATGAGACCGACGACGTCCGCGCTGGAATGGGAATGGACGGTGCAGCGACACTCAAGCGGTTCGTCGAGCGAGGCGGGTTGCTCATCACCAGCGGCAACTCCAGCCGCCTTCCCGTGGATCTCGGCTTCAACACCAGCGTCAGCATTCCGACGACCACGCGGCTCAATGCCCGCGGCGCGATCTACCGCGCCCAGCCGGTCGCGACGGCGAGTCCAATACTATATGGATATGACTCTCCCTCGTTCCCGGTCTACTTCAACCAGCAGCCACTGTTCACGGTAACGCCACGGGACACTATCATTCCGCCGGAAGGTCAATCCCCGTCAATCGGTGCCGAGCGCGAGCGGATGCGCGCGAAAGTCATCCTCAAGTTCCACGACAAGGTCGACTCCCTCCTCGTCTCCGGCCTTCTCGTTGCGGGGGACGAGATGAACGCCAAAGCAGCGGTCGTCGATGCACCTGTCGGACGCGGTCACGTCGTGCTGTTCGGGATCAGGCCGATGTGGCGGTGGCAGTCACAGGGCTCCTTCGCGCTGGCCCTGAATGCGATAGCCAATTGGAATCACCTGCAGTTCTAAGGGCAACACCGCGGGTGGGAGAGGAGGCAGGGAGGTCTGATTGATATGCTAATGGAAGTTTTTCCATTGGCTTGGGCAGGCGGCGGTCACTGCAGGCCGTGGTAATGGAAAAACTTCCATTGACATCTCGATCAGACCTCCCTGCCTCCTCTCCGTATCGAATTGCACCGAACCCTTTGACTGGGTGTCGTGTCTCAGAAACCGATGAGTGCGCTTCTGGCTCCTGAGAGGACTACAACACGGGTGGACGAACGAGAGCTGGTCGCGCGGGTAATCGCCGGTGAGCCGAGGGCGCAGCGAGAGCTGTACGACTCGCACGTCGACCGCGTCTACCGCCTGGCGTACCGCCTCGCTGGCGAGGATGAGCTGGCTCGTGATTTCACGCAGCTCACATTCATTCGCGCCTTCGAGCGGATGGCTGAGTTCAGGCACGACTCGTCGCTCTCCACCTGGCTCCATACAATCGGTGTCTCAGTAGCACTTAACGGGCTTCGTGGTGTGAAGCGACGCCGAACGCGCGAGGCTCCGCTCGAACTGGCAGCGACGATCGGCACGATTCCACGCTCGGCCGAGCCGGATCTCAAGGCTCGTCTCAATGCTGCGATCGATTCACTCAGTGAGAAATACCGAACGGTTTTCCTCATGCATGATGTCGAAGGGTTTACACATGATGAGATCGGCGCAGCACTGGGGATCCCGACGGGAACGTCGAAGACGCGACTCTTCGAGGGGCGCGCAAAGCTCCGTCAGGCGCTGGCAGATTTTCGTGAGGAGTTCACGCAATGACTGAAGACGATCGGTTCGACGAGTTTCTGGCGCGGGCCGCACAGGATTACAACTCACCTCCGGCAAACGTCCCGCGCGACGAGATGTGGGCGGCAATCGAGACGCGCCGTCAGGCGCCGCAGCTCACCGTCGTTCGCGGTGGAGCTCGTCGCTCCGTGTCCATCCCGCGCTACGTGGTGTGGAGCGCGGCAGCCGCAGCGGTCGTGCTCGTTGCGCTTGGTGTCGGTATCGGGCGGATGACAGCGGTTACGGGGTACGGGGTACGGGGTACGGGAAATGTCGCTACAACTGCGAGCCCGGAGAGGGGAAGCGCTGCCCCGTCATCGGCGACTGCGACCCCAGACGTCGCAACCAGTAACCCGAACGCCGTTACCCGTAACCCGAACCCCGTAAGCCGTACCCCGTTACGCGTTGCGTCCGACACGGTTCGCCCGCCAACGCGCCCTGGGGGCATCGAGCGCAAGCCGTCGAAGAATCGCTCGACAACTCCCGGCGGCTCAGTGGATCAATTCGGTCCGAACGCTTATCAGGTCGCAACGATCCAGCACCTTGCCGATGCAGAAGCGCTGCTCACTTCGTTCAGAATCGAGTCGCGCAGCCGGAAGATGGACGCATCGCTCTCTACGTGGGCGCGCGACCTGCTCACCAGCACCCGTCTCCTGCTGGATTCGCCCGCGGCCGACGATCCGCGACGCGTGCGACTCCTTCAGGACCTGGAGCTGGTTCTCGCCCAGATCGTTCAGCTCTCGCCGACCGCTGAGGCACGCGAGCGCGAGCTGATCGAGGGCACTATCCGGGATGGACACGTAATGACACGCCTGCGCACCGCGATTCCTGCGGGGCCGACGAGAGGACTATAGGAGAAACAATGAAAGTCATGCTGCTTGTCGTCACTGCCACGCTGTTCTCGGGTGGGGTAGCCGCGACAAAGAAAATCGATACGGGGGCCGCCTCGGCTCCGCGCGCTGAAGCTGCTCGGAAAGCGCTCCGCGCCACCGCGTTTGCCCGCGGCGTCGAGGCCCCCGACCCCTGGGCACCTCAGGATCCGGCGGATTCGCTGTACAGGCTCGCAAATGCGGCGCTGTCGCGCGGTGACAATAGCAGGGCGGCCGAGCTCTTCGCGCGAATCGCTGAGCGCTATCCAGATTCGGAGTATGCCGGGAGAGCGCTCTACTACGCCGCATTCGCGATGTACCGCGTTGGCGGGACGGAGAAGCTGCGCAACGCGCTAACCGCGCTGAATCGTCTGAGCGATCGGTATCCCGACGTTGCCAGCAGTGGCGACGCAAAGCAGCTGCAGACTCGCGTCTGCGGTGAGCTTGCCAAGCGGGGTGACGAGCGATGCGCTCGAGACATCGCGGCGCTCGCCAATCCGAACCCCAATCCGAATCCTCGATCGAATCCAAATCCGCGGCCCGGACGTGATTGCCCGAGCGCGGATGACGAGGACGATGAAAGGATTACCGCGCTCAACGCGCTGCTCCAGATGGATGCCGATCGTGCAATGCCGATCCTCAAGCAGGTGATCGCCCGCCGCGACGCGTGCTCGATCGCACTGAGAAGGAAGGCGATGTTTCTCGTCTCTCAGAAGCGAACCTCGGAGACCGCGGACATACTGTTGAGTGCCGCGCGCAACGATCCCGACAAGGAAGTTCGCGAGCAGGCCGTGTTCTGGCTGTCGCAGGTTCCTGACGAACGCGCGGTCGACATGCTCCAGGACATCCTGCGCAACTCTCGCGATGAGGATCTTCAGAACAAGGCTCTGTTCGCTCTCTCGCAGCACAGGAGCGGACGCGGTCAGGTGATTCTGCGCGACTTCGCGAGGCGCGAGGATGTATCCGACGAGCTGCGCGGCCAGGCGATTTTCTGGCTCGGCCAGCGCGCGACGCCGGAAACGCGGGATTTCCTCAAGTCGCTCTTCGCGCAGACGAAGAGCGAGGAGATGAAGGACAAGATCCTCTTCTCACTGTCGCAGCAGAAGGGAGTCGGCAACGACCGGTTTCTGCTGGATGTCGCGAGCAACACACGCGAGACCGTTGAGGTACGAAAGAAGGCTCTCTTCTGGGCGGGTCAGGGTGGTGTGTCAGGCTCGGAGCTGATCTCGCTCTACTCGAGGATGCCGGAGTCGGAGATGCGCGAGCAGCTGATCTTCGTCTACTCGCAGCGTCGCGATGAGATGTTCGTCGACAAGCTGATGGACATCGCGAAGAACGACCGCGATCCGGAGCTGAGGAAGAAGGCGATCTTCTGGCTTGGCCAGTCGCGCAACTCTCGCGTCCAGCAGTTCCTTCTCGACCTGATCAACAGATAGGAGCGACGATGACCATCAATCGCTCTCTCGTGCTGCTCGTCGCGCTGAGCGCCGCTCTCTCGGGCGGATCTCAGCGCCTTGCTGCTCAATCGATCGCGCAGCGCGTCGCATCTGCCCCTGACGGCAAAGTAAGAATGACGTTCGCCGCGAGACCTGATATTTGCGGACACGGAACGTTCATCACGCACGGTCGGAATAACCGAACAACGTGGAACGACAACGAGTGGAATGCCGACGTCGAGTACTCCGAATATTGCGACGAGAGCCCCGTGAGACTCGTGCTCAGTGTGTCGGATCGTCGCGTGACCAAGATTCGGACTTACGTCGGAGGGCGATGGCGCGCCCCAACAGGTACCGTGACAGATCTGGGAACCGTACCGGTGCGCGCTGCTACGGATTACCTGATGGCGATCGCGCAGTCGGACGCGGGGAAGACGTCACACGAAGCAATCTTTCCGCTGACTCTGGCAGACAGTGTTGTGGTATGGCCCGGTCTCGTCCGCCTGGCGAAGAACTCTTCGCTGAGCGGAGAGACGCGGAAGCAGGCAGTGTTCTGGCTGAGTCAGATCGCCGGCGAGGAGGTTACGTCGAACCTCGCGAACATCGTTCGTGAGGATACGATCGATCGCGAGATTCGCAAGCAGGCAGTGTTCGCGCTTTCGCAGCGGAGAGGGGAGGCCGTTGACGCATTGATCCGGATCGCGCGGACCAATCGCGATCCGGAGGTAAGAAAAACGGCGATGTTCTGGCTGGGACAGACCAACGATCCGAGAGCGATCGCACTGTTCGAGGAGATACTCAAAAAGTAAAAACGCAACAACCAGCTCTCGGCTTTTGTTGTTTTGTCTTTCCTAGTGTATGACCTGAGTGTCCCCCGACGGTGCGGGCAGTGATGGACCGGTCGGAGTGAGTAGATCCTGCAGCCTCGCTGCCTGCACGATCTTTATCACGTCGCGCTGCACCTGGCGCGACTCCTCTGTCATTCTGCGCCGAGCAAGCCCTTCCGCGAGAATCGTCCCCGTTACGGCATACGTATAGGGAATTCCGAAGGACGCTCTGTCTATCCAGTCACCGATCCTGACCAGCGCCTCCGGACCCTTGAATTCCCTCCACAGCGCGTACGTTCGCTTGAGGTCCATATACGAGTCACCGATCTGAATCGTATCCGGCGATGGAGTGATCGGCGCTTCCACGAGCCTCTCCGCCAATCCCTGTCGCAGCGAGAATTGACCAAGACCGAGACTCCGGCTGTAACCTCCGGTAGAGAAATAGATCGGACGCTCCGGATACGCATCCTTGATCAGGCGCAACACGACAATCTGATCGCGTGACACGTAGCCCGGCTGAATCGTCGCGACGAGATCGCGCTGCTTGAACATCTGCGGCTCGCGAAACTCTATGTATGAAGGAATAGCGTCAGCTTCAGCGAACGACATCTTGAGCGGCGGGCCAGTCGGCTTCGGCCAGTTCTTGCCGCGATAGATCGCTGGTCCCTTCGCCGCGTCGTATTCGATAACCGGACGCCTGATTGCCTGTCGCACGAACCAATCGGTATTCAGGTACGATGTCACCAGCACGAGAACATCCTTCCTCACTCCTTCGACTTCCTGCGCGTACCACAACGGGAATGTGTCGTTGTCGCCGTTCGTTATCAGGATTCCGTAGGGCTCGACGGAATTCAGAAGATCAGCTCCCCAGTCGCGCGTGAACGTATCTCCGCGATGAGATGCCGAGCTCCAGTTTCCTGCGAGCGGTACGCACGCGATCAATAACACCGGAGTTGCGAGCAGCCATGCCCGTCGACTCGCGTGTCCGGCCGCGTCGAACGCTTCTTCACCGCGATCGATGAGCTGAGCGATTGATTGCCACACATACACCAAGCCCACCGCCGCCCAGACGCCCCACGCCGAGTAACTCCAGATGTAGAAGTAGTCCCGGTCGCGCACCTCTCTTGGAACTGTTTCACCGAGCTCGGGTGCCTGCGACCACCCGTACTTGAAGTTCATGTAGTAGATGAGCGCGAGCGTCAGCGTGAACATCAGCGGACCGAAATACCAGAACGTCCGCCGTTCCGTTGTCCAGTGGACATACCCTCCTATGAGTCCGAGGACGAGGAAGATCACGGCGAGTATCGCCTGCACTGCCGGCCGCACGTTCCGGTGATCGCGCAGCCACTGCCATTTGAAGTAGAGCCACCACATTCCGATCTGTGCGGAATACGGCGCCATCCGCTCGAGCTTGTCGCCGTACTGCTCGCGATTGATGTTGGCCATCAGTCGCTTGCGAGCGAGATCGTTCACAGTGCAGGAGAACCCGATCTTCGTCTCACATGCGGTCGGCTCGCCCTCGTTCATCGGCGGGAAAAATCCCGCGCGAATCGGCTCGAACAGGAATGGAGTAAGTCCGAGGGCCAGAACGAGCAGGCACTTGATGAGAAGGCGTCCCCTCAGGAACGTCTGCCATCTTCTAATGAGCACTACCACGGCTATCGCCGGTGCAGGAAGGAATCCCGCCGGGTGATTCGAGTAGCCGAGCCCGAGAAGGAACGCAACGAGAATGAGCTTGCGATCCGCTTTCTCGCCGTCGGGATCGTCCGCCCACGAGATCATCAGCCACGAAACGATCGCAAAGAAGATCAGCGAGAGCGTGTACACTTTCTCGTTGACGACGCTCTGATTCCAGACCGTGAAGGCGGTTGCTCCGATCAGGGTGGCGAGAGCAGCGCCGGTTATCCGCTGCCAGCTGCGTGCGAGAAGACCGGAAAGAATTCGTTCCGTAATGAGGAACCAGAATCCCGCCGATGCTGCGCTTGCAAACGCCGCCATCGTATTGATGTGCTGCGCGTAGCTTCCCGGCAGCGGAAGCATGCCGAACACGTGACCAACGAGAACGAACAGCGGATTTCCCGGCGGATGGGGAAGGCCAAGCACCTTCGCTGCGGCGATATACTCGCCCATATCCCACATCCATGCCGAGGGGGCGATCGTTAAGTAGTAGAGAGCGAACACCGCGAGCGCGGCAATCGCAGCAGCGCGATAAGACGGTTGATAATCCTGTAGCGGCGCGGCGCGCGCTTTACTGGCTGGTGCTTTACTCGCGGGCGCTTTAGTCGCTGCCCGGGCTGCTGATGATGTCATCGCTTTACCGTGAAGTTGTCGTCACCGGCGTCGTCACGCGCTTCATTACCGGCATCTCCTCGGGAGGGCCGCCTGCGTCTGTGCGCATCATTTCTACGTTGCCGAGCCCGTCGAGGGAGAACGTTACCAGATTTGTCCCGTCGCGGTGGTCACGCCACACGACCTTGAAAGTATCGTAATGCCAGTGCTCCAGGTCGCCGGTCTGTTTCGGGGCGAGCTCGAGAACGAGATGGCCACGCTCCATCGTCACCTTCGCTCTTCCATAGAAGCTGTCCTCGTAGACTCCGGCGTACCGATCCAGCGGCAGCGTAGGTCGCGTTCCTTTCACGCGCTTTGCTTCCTTTTCCCGCTCGTCGCGCGCTTCGTTCGAGTCGATGGCAGCGCGCTCCGCGAGCGCAACCCTGCTCCAATCCCGATCGGGCGCTCCGAGATAGCGATCGAAAGTCCTGTACATCAGTGATTCACGCAGCGCATTCCCTTCCAAGTTTGTCAGCACGACTATCCCCAACCGGTCCTCGGGCATGAGACCGACCATCGCGTTCATGCCGGAAAGGTTCCCCGCGTGGGACAGCATTTCCCGGCCGCGATAATCCAGCACATTCCACCCGAAAGCGTAGCTGCGAATATGGGTGAACGGGTTGAATTCCCGGTATGCCGAGTCGATTCGCATCACGGTCTGCGGCGTGTGCGTCTCGGCGAAATTCGGTTTGGTGACGAGTCGCTTCCCTTGGGC
>DATBRZ010000162.1:0-18932 GCA_036560025.1 Gemmatimonadaceae bacterium
GAACCGCGTGATTCGAGATGCGGAGAAGCAGGGCACGATCGTCATCTCCGCTGCTGGTAATTCGGCGCTCAACCTCGACGTCGGCAGCATCGTAGCGACTCCGTGCGAGCAGAGCACGATCTGCGTTTCCGCCACGGGACCTCTGATGCAACAGAACTTCGATCAGCCTGCTGAATACACGAACTATGGAATAACGGCAATCGAAGTTGCGGCGCCGGGCGGTAATGCCTCCGACACTGCCGAGTATGTGAATAAGGACCTGATCATCGGCGCGTGCTCACGCCGAACCACGCAGCCCACGCTCGCGCCGTGCCGTACAAGCACTGAAGGCGTCGCCTACTTCTACGCATACGCTGCGGGAACCAGCATGGCAACACCACATGTCGTCGGTGAAGCCGCGCAAATCAAATCCGCCAATCCGACGCTGTCAGTTGCGGGTATCCGAACCAAAATCCTCGGCACTGCCGATGACATTGGAGTGAAGGGTCGCGACATCTATAGCAACTATGGACGCATCAACGTCGCGAGAGCGCTTGGCCTGAAGTAGAAGCTGCAGTCAAGCGCGATTGGCGCGAGGCGGTCGATCCCGACCGCCTCGCTTTTTGTTTTACTCCGATGGTGCAAAGCGGGCCGCTTGCGTCCTCGTCCTACATCCAAGTTTGGATAGGATGTGGCTTACGTGAACGCTCACGGTTTTCTCGGCGATTCCAAGCACGCGAGCGATCTCGCGGTTCGTATGTCCGCGCGCCACCTCGCGCAGCACCGCCTGCTCGCGAGTCGTGAGCCTCGAATCTCCGCCAGCGTCTCGCCGCGCGGCGGCGGCTGGTCGCGTACGAACACCCGCGCGCCGCAGCAAGCGACGCACTACTTCCCTCTCCCTCGGTAACAACGGGCGACCGAGCTCCTCCAGCAATCGACGGCCAAGCGCGACGCCCGCTGATGGACCGTCGGCGAGCAACGTCGCCTCCAGAAGAGCGACACGAGCACGCGTCGCCTCGAAATGATTTCCGCTTGCATCCCACGCGTCGGAAGCAGCCAATAAAGCGTCACGCGCATCGGCTGCTCTTCCCTCGCCGAGCATCAGCAATCCCTTCGCGTGCGACAGTTGTGCTTCTCCGGCACGTGCATCAGGAAGGTCGGGCTCACGCTCGATGAGCTCCCTTGCACGGCTCACTCGCCGGGCACATACGAGCGCTTCGATTGCATAAGGAAGGAGCTGTCGGCCGAGAAGCGGTTGATCATCGGGAACCGAGATGAGCGCCTCCTCTAGATCAGTCGCCGCTTCCTCCGTTCGCCTTTCGGCGAGTGCGACGAGCGCAAGGCCAACTGACCTTCTTTCCGCAACACTCCCCAGTGCTTCGGAGTACGCGCGTCGCGCCTCGTCGAGCTCGCCTCGAGCGCGATGAACGAAGCCCAGCACTCGAAGTGCCTCGCGAAGCTCCACACGGTCCGTTCGACGCAGCTCAGCTACTGCTGCTTCTGCTTCAGCCAGCGTGTCGACTTCCGCTCCGGTGATCGTCAGCGCAGCGGCACGAAGCGATCGGAACAACGCGTCCAGTCCAACTACTCCCTGCTTCTCGCAAAGGGCGCGCGCTGCTTCGGCCCACTCGAGCGCACGATCGTATTCCTGAGCCAGCATCAGCGTGCGTATTCCCGTTGCGTGTGCGCGGGTCAGCCGTTCGAACGGCAGCCGACCCTCGCGCAATATCGATAACGCAACGTCGAGCTGAGTCACGCCCGCCGAGACGTTTCCTCCAACCACGCTCAGCTCCGCGAGGCTGACAAGGGCGAGCACTTCCTCCGCGCTTTGTGTATCGCGAGACCCGAGCGACAACCCGTGCATCAGGAGACTCTCGGCGCGCTCCAGATCGCCGCGCGCCAGAGAGATTCTCCCGAGGTCATCGTAGATCGGGCCGAGCTCGCGACTGTCCGGCCGATTTCCGAGGAGACGGAGTGCTTCGTCGAGCGCTTCGCCGGCGGCGTCGTGATCGCCTTCTTCAACTTGCAGCGACGCGAGGTGACGCAGCAGGCGCGCAGTTTCCTCCTCGTGTCCGAGCGATCGCCGCAATCGCAGCGCTTCCTCTGCGTATTGTCTGCCCGCCGCAAGACGGCTCTGTCGCCACGCTACTCCGGCAAGACGCTCCAGCAGCTCGGCTGCGCATGATCCGTCGTCGTCGAGAAATTCAAGCGCGGCCAGCGCATTCTCGTAGTGCTCTGCTGCGTCGTCCCACGCTCGGAGACGCACGGCCTCGTCTCCAGCGAGTCGCGCGTACTCATGTGCCTGCCTGTTTTCGCCGCCAAGCCTGAAGTGGTATGCGAGCTGATCGAGTCGCGTCGGTGTCGGCCGCGTCATTCGCCGCTCCAGCACAGTTGCAACTCGCCGGTGCAGCAAACGCCGTCTGCGGGAGACTATGCTCTCGTACAGCGCTTCCTGTGTCAGTGCATGCGGAAATCCATAGCGTTCGCCATCACCGCCGGACTCCTCTCGCAATAGCTGATGGGCAACGAGCTGTTCGATCACATCGATCAGCTCTTCCTCCTCCGTTTCCAGCGCTTCGCGGAGATCATCGAACTCGAAAGTCCGGCCGATTACAGCAGCAACAGACATCACCTCCAGCGCTCGCGGCCCCATCGCATTGACGCGAGCGAGAATCGCCTCACTCACGGTGGCCGGAAGTCGAGCGCGCTCGAGAGCCGCGGCTGCTTCAGCGTTTGGCTCAACGGGTCCCTTCTCTGCAAGCGCTGTCACCAGCTCCTCGACGAAGAACGGATTCCCCTCGGATCTTCTCCAGATCGCGGCGGCGAATTGAGGATCGGGCTTCACGCGAAGCATGCAGTCGAGCATCTCCGACGTTTCTTCGCGATCGAGCGGCTCGAGCCGCATCTCTTCTCCTACACGATCGCGGGCCAGGGCTCCAAGCAACCGTCGCAATGGATGCGACGAGTGCAGCTCGTCGGATCGGAATGTCGCGACGACCATCAACGCCAGCGGCTTCGCCCGGTGGGCGAGGTGATGCAGCAGCTCGAGCGAGGTCTGATCGGCCCAGTGAACATCCTCGAGAATGAGAAGGGTCGGCTCTTCCTTCGCCAGCCGCGACAGAACATTGAAGATAAGCTCGAACGGTCGATGCGACCGGGACTCCGCCTGTCGAGCGCCTGCGTTCGCTGTGGCATCCAGCTGTGGAAAGAGCGGCGCGAGAACCTCACGCAGTGGGCCAAGCATGCGCGCTGCTTCCTCGCCTTCGCCGCGCGAGATGCGGAATCTGAGCGCATCCATCAATGGCGCGTACGGCACTGACGATTCCGTGCTGGAGCACCGTCCTTCGATCACGCGTGTTTCCCTCGCGACAGCTTCCTGCTTCATGTCGCGAACGAGCCGGCTTTTGCCGACGCCCGCGTCACCACCTAAAAGGATCAGTGTACCGTGATTATCCCTTGCTTTATCGAGCCGCTCGAGTAGCCACTCGAGTGGAGCCGCGCGACCGATCGAAACCGGACACACAACGGATGATCGGATCACTCGGGTTGAAGTCGCGGGGCGACGTCGTCGATGCCCATCGCCACTGGGTTCATTCCATCGATGATCAATGTACGATCGACCGGAATCTCATTTCGGCTCACCGCGCGCGAGTCTGGAATCGGCGAGAACGCCCGTTGCGCGGCCGCGAAAGCGGAGCCGCTTAGGAAAACCTCCACGTGATCAGGGCCAGAGCGCGAGAATACCTCGACCGCGCCGCCGGAATCAGGGCCGCGCGCGGCTTGAGGCGAGCTGAGCTGGCGCGCCAACGCAGCGATAAAACCTGCTGCCTCGTCACTTCGCTCGAACTCGATCACACGGTACTCGGGATCGATTGACGATTCAGTCACTGCGCCCCGTCCGTCCAAAGATGAGCCTCATCACCTGAGACCTCACGGGGTTGAGCCCCTTGAGCCTCAATGCATCCCGCATGCGAGGATCCATCGCCAGCAACGAAAGGAACACCTTTTCCGGGATGTAATCGCGCGCCATCGCCACCAGGTATCGCAGATCGTTCTCTTCCGCAGGCGCTGACGCTGCCTCCTCGGCCAGCACTTCCCGATAAAGTGCGACAAGCGATGTGACGGCGCGATCCGCGGAAGCAACATCGCGGATCCGGTCACGAACCAGGGCGGCATCGCGGGCGTCGTATTCTTCGATCCGACGGATGATCGATTCGGAATCGATCGGCTCGGACAGCGCCTCGTGTCCGAAATTCGTGAGTCTCAGGCGGTCGACGTTTCCGGTCGTCACCATGGGTCCGAGCCCTGCGAAATCACACAGCACGACTGCCGCTCCCACGGCCATCGCCTCCAACGCAGCCTTCGCCTTGGCAAACACGAGATCGTATTGCCCCAGCAGATCTTCAGGGCGATCAGTGACAGTACCGGTTCTCATTCCGACGACATCGAGCTCGATACCGAGCGTGGCGCAGGCGTCGCGAATCGCCGGCAACTGAGTCGACTCACCGGCGTAGTTGCTGAATACGAGCGCACGCCGTGGCTTGGGCGGCAGAGTTGCGCGCGGAAGAAATCTTGTCGTGTCAACGGAGTTGAAGGACACTCCGATCTGATCATGTGGCGCGCCCTCCGCACGCAGGCGTTCGACACAGAGCCTGCTCACGCCGAGATAGCGCCGAATTCGCGGATGTTGTGGAGGGCTTGAGCCCCATGACGTGTGCGAATGGCAGACGAAAATCGCCGGTGGAGTCCGAAAATGAATCAGCGCCGCGAGTGTTTCCCGCTGTTGATTGCCGTGAATCACATCGGGGGCTACCGGCACGTCGCGTACGCGAGTCACCACCGGAATTCCCTGGGATTGCAGCTCGACTGCGACGGAACCGGTTTCCGGCGCATAGACACATGGCGCGTGTCCCATCCGTTTGAGTCCAACTGCGAGATCGCGAACGTACAGCTCGACACCCATTCGATAGCGAAGGGTGATGCTCGTGATCAGTACATTCAGCGGCGCACGCAAAGCGGGCGCGAAGACCTCAGGCGACTGGGACGCCGAGTCCAATCATCTCCCGAGCCTCCGCCGGCGTAGCCGGCTCTCGGCCCATCTCGCGTCCGATGCGGGCGACACGCGCGATGAGCTGCTCGTTGTCGGTAGCGTCACGTTTGCTCGAATCGTAATGGATGTTGTCCTCGAGGCCGACGCGAACGTGCCCTCCCGCTGCGATCGCCATCACGTTGGCGGGCAGCTGATACTGACCGAGTCCGCCGCATGACCAGATGGAACCTACAGGAAGCATGCTGACCATGTGGCCCAGTCCGATCAGGTCGAGCGGAGCCGAGCCAAGCGAGCCGAGGATGATGTTGAAGTAATACGGTGGCCTGAGCACGTCTTTTCGAGCGAGATATCCGGCGAAATTCACGAACCCGGCTTCGAACACTTCGAGCTCGGGGATTGCTCCCGCTGCATAGATGCGTTCGGCCAGTCCTTTGATCGTATCGGGGGAATTGATGCTTGGCTGCGTGGCAAAATTCATCGAACCTACCGTGAGACTCGCCATTTCCGGATGCGATGCAAGCGCAGCCGCGCGAACATTCACGTCGCTAACGTGCCGTCCGCTCAGAGAAACGCAGATTATGATGTCATCGCACACTGCGCGGACGCTCTCGACGAGCTCGCAGTACACCGACTCATCGAAGCACGGCGATTGATCCGCATTCCTGGCGTGCAGATGAATGATGGATGCGCCGGCGTCGCGAACTCGCACCGCGGTTTCGGTGATCTGTTCGATTGTGACCGGGAGCGCAGGTGCCTGGCGCGTGGTCAGCACGCAGCCGGTGATCGCCGCGTTGATTATCAGCTTGTCGTCGGTGCTCATCGTTGGTAGAAGCTCAAAGAGTTTCTTGATCCGGAACCTTGCCGATCACGCGTGCAGGGTTGCCGGCGACGATGGCGAAATCAGGCACATCCCGCGTTACCACGGATCCCGCCCCGACCATTGCATTCTCTCCGACCGTCACGCCGGGAAGAAGTACGCTGCCTCCTCCGATTCGCGCAGCTCTCCTGATCCTCGGTGCTGCGCGATCAAAGACGAGGGCGTCGCGGCGGTACGCCATCTTCTTGTCGTTCATCGTCGTCACTCGGGGTCCGCAGAACACATCGTCTTCTATGACAACTCCGCGTGTGATGTAGCAGGCGCTCTGCAGCGACACGCGGTTTCCGATCGAGACGTCGCCCTCGATGTCCACGTACGATCCGATTGTGCAATCCTCTCCGATTCGTGTTCCGGCACGAATGAACACGAAGTTGCCGATGCGGGTCCGCTCACCGATCGCCGCATCATCCGCCACGACGCAGTATTCGCCTCGCGCTGCCTGCAATCAAGACCCTCCTGAATATTTACGGCCACGTTACGGCTTGTGGCGTGAGCCAAGCGCACCTGCTGCGGTGGCATCGATTCCGAGCCGCTTCATCACGAACCAACCTAACACCACATTCCAGAATATCACGGTCAAGGTCGCCGCAGTCGCTGCGCCGTCGATTCCCCACTGCGGGATGAGCAGCACGCTGAGCGCGATGTTTACGATCATTCCGGCGGCGAGAGCGACAGTTACGTCTCGGGCATGCCCGGTCATCATCAGAAGAAAAGCGACCAATCCCGTCGCGGCGCTCGCCCACTGGCCAACGCTCAGGATTCTAAGAGCCGTCACGCCCTGCGCGAACTCAGCGCCGAAAATGCGGAGTATGACCCGGCCGGCGATGATCATCAATACGGCGATCGGTGTCGTGAACAGAAGGATATAGCGGGCACTTCTCGTCACGAGTCGCTGCAGCAACTCCATCTCACCCCGCGAGTGAAGGGCTGCGAATGAAGGCGCCATCGCCACGCCCGCCGAGGCGAAAACAAATCCGATCAATCCCGCACACCGAATAGCCGCCGCGTACACTCCCGCCGCTTCTGCTCCCTTGAGTCCACCCAGAATGAGCATATCGGCTTGATTCGCCGCGATTGAAAGAACACCGATCAGCATAAAAGGAATTAGAGCCACTGCCCACTCGCGGTGACGCATGACATTCGAGGCAGTCGAAGCCGCGCGAGGAAAAACCCGCCGCAGCATGAGCAAGCCAACCGCACCCGCTGTAGCCGCTCCAATGGTTTGGACGCTCACAAGCTGAACCGAATCCACTGGCTTGTGCACTGTAGCGAGACCAATCAGGGCCAGCGCAACGACTGCCGGTTGAACGATCGACTCGGGGAGCTGGCCCGCGATCATGCGCTCGCTCCCCTGAAGCGCTGACTGCTGTACCCTGATCCAGACGGACAGCGGAAGTAGAAGCACTGAGGCGACGAGTGCATTCTGCGTCGGCTGATCGAGCATCGCGCTCAGGAACCGCCACGTTGCAGCTGCAATCACGACGATTACGATCGATGCTGCTACGCCGAGGATCTGAGCCCAGCTTAGAAGGCCCCGGACTTCTCGCCGATTCGTGTCTTCTTGGGTTGCCACCGCACGAATGACAAGGCGGTCGAGACCGAGTGTTGCGACTACGGTAGCTACTGCCACAATAGACATGGCATAAGCGTAGGCTCCGTATTGCGACACCCCCGCGAGACGCGCTGCGAGAACTCCAATGCCGAAGCTCATCGCGGACGCCGAAAGGCGGAGGAAGATCGTCACAACGGTGTTCCTCACGAGAGGAGGAAGCGCCGAAGGCGGTCTCAGAGATCCTGGAAGCGCCAGAGGCCGAGGAGCTTTCCGCGCAGCGGATTCTCTACGATGGTTCGTAGTGGCGGCGAAAAGCCGAATGGAGGTTTCGTCAGGTCCAGCGGTCGCCAGTAGCCGCTGTGAATGTCCTCGTTGGACGCGGAAGGGTGCGTTGTCACCAGGAGGTAGCTCGATCCGCTCTCCTTGAGCCTGCGAATTGCGCGTCGCACTCGTCTGAGCGAGAGGTGGTCGAGCGCGTCACGGCACAAGATCATGTCGGCGCGGGGCAGCAGGTCACGGGTGATATCAGCGACAGCGAACTTGATGTATGGGCTCCCATACAATTCCTGATTTCGGCTGATGATCGCAGGGACGATGTCCACGCCGGTATAGTCGATTCCCGCGAGATTGATCTCGCGCATCCAGTTGAAGTCTCCGCACGGCGCGTCGAGGAGGGAGCGCACTCGGAGCTCGCGCAATAGCCGCGGGAGCTCGGCGCGAAGTGCCTTGGTTCGAGCGAGCGTCGAGCCCTCGCCCGAAACACTTTCGCTCGAGCCCCACAAGTTCCGGTGGTGAATCCGTGCGAAGACTCGCTTGAGCGAAGGCGTGAAAAGTCTGCGAAGCACGAGGGAATTTGTCATCGACTGGTCGCTGCCGCTTGTCCGCGAATACGGACAGCATCCCGTCCACTCGCGCGGACAGTTTCGGTTATCGCCATCGTCTCGAGAAAATGAACAGTGTTGCTACTCAATGACTTGACCGCGGCGGAACCTTTCGGCGCGTCCGATGCCGATAACCCGCAAAATCCACGGAAGGTGCTTCATGCTTCGCCGCCTTGTACTCGGTTGCGCAATCCCTTTGCTCGTTCACCCCTGGTCCCTCCAGGCCCAGAGTGGTGGGTCAATTACCTTCGGCGATATCGAGCGTGCGGTCAGGATCGGTCGCGCGATACTCGACGTTCACGACGCTGTTCGCTCGTCGTCGCGACGCACGTCGACATCGCGCGATCGCACTGCGGGCGGAGTCATCGCGGCTGCCGGGACAATCTCGGCAAACCGATCAGTATCCGCCCGAACCGCTAGAGCCGCCGTCACCACCGGCGACGATTATGTCGGAGTTCCGTACAAGTGGGGTGGCAGTACCCCCGCCGGCTTCGACTGCTCAGGATTCGTTCAGTACGTCTACCGCGAGCACGGCGTCCAACTCCCGCGAACTTCCCGGCAGATGGCCCACGCCGGCAGGCGACTGGCTGCCAATGTCAGCTCGTTACGCGAAGGAGATCTGATGCTTTTCCGCGGCCGCGGCGGGGTGATCAATCACGTTGCGCTCTACGCCGGCCGAAATCGGATCCTTCACTCATCGTCGAGTGGGAATGGAGTGCGGTACGACAACCTGTCGAGCCAGCGCGGAGCCTATTATCGGTCCCATTTCGTTACGGCGCGGAGAGTGACAGAGAACGGGCAGTCGCTGGTCGAGGGATTGGCGGCACTGCTGAGACAGTACCCGTTCGATCACTTCGACTATCCGGATAACGCACCGCGGATCGGGAGGTAAACGACCACTGCGAGCTGCGAACTAACTGCGAGCTGCGGAATAACGCGAAGTGCGAACATAACTCAGTGTTGTCAGTTCGTAGCTCGCAGTTAGTTCGTAGCTCGCAGTTAGTTCGCAGTTCGCAGTTCTTTCGCTGCGTCCATGAAGTATTCCTGCGCCCCGATCCCCTCCCCGTCCCTCTTGGTGTACTCTCCATCTGCGCCGAGCTCCCACCCGGTCGGATCGTCGAGATACTTGTCCAGGATCCTGTCCAGCTCTTCCTTGTGAGCAAGCTCAACCACTGGAACCAGCAGCTCGATCCTCCGTCTCAGATTCCTCGGCCTCAAATCCGCTGAGCCGATGTAATGCTCCGGCGCACCCGAGTTCTCGAACCGGTAGATCCGCGAATGCTCGAGAAACCGTCCCACCACCGATACGACGGTGATGCTGGACTTGCCGAAATCGCGCGGTCTGAGCGTGCAGATCCCCCGCACGACGAGATCTATCTGCACTCCATCTGCGGCTGCTCTTAGGAATGCGCGCACGACCTCAGCGTCGGACAAGCCGTTGAGCTTCGCACTGATTCCCGCAGGTTCACCCGCTCGTGCGTTTGATGCCTCCCGCTCGATGAGACTCAACAGCACGTCCTTCAACTGGTGCGGGGCGACCAGCGCTCCGCGCGACAGCTCCTGCGGCGGCACGGATCCGCCGGTGAGTGAATTGAACAGATCGGCGGCATCGTCGGTGATGTCGTCTCGCGACGAGAACAAGCTGAGGTCGGTGTACTCGAGCCCCGAGCGCGTGTTGTAGTTGCCGGTCCCGACGTGCACGTAGCTGCGAAGCTTTCCGTGCTCCCTCCGTACGACAAGCGCAACCTTCGCGTGATTCTTCAGCCCGACCAGTCCCGAAATCACGTGTCCGCCGGCGCTCTCGAGCTTTCGCGCCCACGCTACGTTGTGCTCCTCGTCGAACCGCGCCTTGAGCTCGATGAACGCAACGACCCTTTTGTCTTTCTTGACTGCGTCAACCAATGCATCCACGATCGCGGAAGAATTCCCGACTCTGTACAGCGTGATCTTGATCGTCGTCACGTCGGGATCATCCGATGCCTCTCGCAAAAACTTCACTACTGTCGACGCGAAAGAATCGAATGGATGGTGATAGAAGAGATCACCCTCTCGCATGAGCGAAAGAATCGAATCCGATTCGCTCATGGGCTCGCGCGCCTGAAACGGCTCATATGAGAGCGAAGCATCCTTTGGCAGAGGGAGCTTCGACAGCGCTCGCAGATCGAGAAGTCCTTCGATCTCCGTGACATCCCCCGGTCCGAGCGGCGCAGGATCGTCCGGTGCCTCGCGGCCGAGGCTGCTCAACACGAGGTCGCGAACGAAAACCGGCATGGCGCGCTCGACTTCGAGGCGCACCGCCGGATTGTACGGACGCCTCTCCGCAGCATCCGACACCGCCTGGATCAGATCGTCGGCGCCTTCTTCGTCGAGATCCAGATCGCCGCCGCGTGTCACGCGAAAGACGTACGCGCCTTCGATGCGACCATCGGGATAGACGAGATCCATGTTCGCTCGAACCACCTCTTCTATCGGTATCACCGATCCGTTCGCTCCAGGAACATCCATGAAGCGAGGCTGATCGTCCGGTAGATCCAGCTCTGCCAGATGCAGTCTTCCCGTGTCGGAGTCCCGCTGAACCACAGCGAGCGCGAGAGTGAGATGCGGAAGGTGTGGAAGCGGATGACCTGGGCTCAGAGTCACCGCCATGGGCGTTAGCGACGGATGGATCTGGTCGAGGCATTCTGCCCTCAGCGTCTTCCGCTGCAGATCATTCAGGTCGGGCCACTTCAGGATTTTGACGCCGACGTTCTCGAGCGCGAGCAGACACTCTGCTGCACATCGCGATTGCCGTTGCGTGAGCTCCGCTACCCGCGCCGCAATCAGCCGAACCTGCTCGCCGCGCGTGAAACCATCCGCTGCCTGCTCCTCCGACTGCTCCGATGCAGCTTTGCGCAGACCGCCCATTCGCACCATGAAGAATTCATCGAGATTCGCGCTTACGATGGCGAGGAACTTGAGTCTTTCCTTTAGCGGAGTGGCGGAATCTTCAGCCAACGCCAGAACGCGGCTCTGAAACGCGAGTAGACTGAGCTCGGGATTCAGAAATTCCGCCGGCTTTCGCCGTTCGGTTGCTGTCTTGACTGTGTGCTGCCCGCTCCTTCTTCCTTCGTCGGTAGGCGCCTGTTCTTCGACGGGTTTCCATCGAAGAAGCAGTTCTGCGTACTCGCGCGCACCCGCCATGGCAGGACGCAGATGATGCTGCCGCTCCATCGCTCTCGCGATCCTTTGCGCCGACTGTTCGCCGCCGGATCGCGGCTCGATGCTTAGCTGATGAAACGTGATTGACGAATCACCTTCGTGGACGCGAAAGCTGTCGTAATGGAGATCGACTTTTGGCCGCCGCAGCCAGTCTAGATCGGCGCTACGTGTGATTCGATCTACTTCGAGATCGAGCCGAACGACGAGCAGCGCCGGATCGATGAGTGCGCTGAGTCGCCGCCCTGCAGCAGTTCGCTCAGCGAGAGCTCCGCTTACCTCCGCGGATGTGATCGGTGAATCGTAGGTGACCTCTTTTCCGTCCGGTCCATCAGCGATTCTGATCGACAGTGTTCGTGTATCGTCCGCGCGCAATCGCAGCCTGCAGATGATGTCGCGGCGGCGTAATGCGTCTTCCGCTGTGTCGAGGTAGAGATCGCGATGTTGTGAAGCGCGCGCCGCCGTGGCGAACACCCCGCCTGGAAGCGGGGCTGACGCCAGCTCCTCCAGATGCTGCTCTGACCGAATCTCGTACCGGAGAGGAGCTGGCTTGCTCTGCACCCTGTGGGTCGACTGGCTCAGCCAGTGTGGAGGCAGTTCTCGATTATCTCGTTCTTGGCGCGCCGTGGATCGCTGATTGTCTTGTAGAACTCGTCGAAATACTTGAGAGTCTCTTCGACCAGCTTGGGCTGAAGCATCTTTCCAATGGGATCCGTGTACAGCCCGTATATCGCGTCCTTCTTCGCCTTGAACAGGTCGAAGACCTTCGTGTACTCTTCAGCCGGGACGCAGTATCCCCTGAACAGCCGCTGGCGCACGCGCGCAATCTCGAGCTTCGGATCTGCCGTTGCGTAGCGCGTATCGACTGCGCCGGCAAAATCGAAATCAAACGGAATCGGCACTGCCATTCCGTCCGGCAATCCCACCAGCTCGACGTTGTGCAATCCGGCGATCGAGAAGTCCGTATTCCCGATCATGTAGTTGAACACCCCGAGGAGCGCGTCGTGGTGCGGGTCGAGGTTGTCGGCGACGGCGCCCTTGAGCTTGAGGATCGGTCCACCCAGTCGTGCCGCAACGATGTCAGGCTCCTCGAGGATGATCGCCGCCCGTGACGCGAGCGTTTTCCCTGTGGCGCTGTCGACATAGTTGACCTTCACGAGGCGTGCGCGGTGACTCGCCGGCGTGAGGAGATTGTAAACCCGGTATAGCTGCGCTTCCTGAGCGATGTACTGCTCGAACGTGTCGTTGTCGCGGCAATAGTTGACGAGCTTTGGCTTGTCGATTCCCTGGAACACAGTTCCTGCAGTCTGCGCTTTCTGGAAATCGAGACGGATCGGCGGCATTTCGCAGTTCTTCAGCCGCCAGATTCCGCGAGTTCTGATGCGGGTCGGGATGACGACAGACTTGCCGGCAGCATCCGTATAGGAAAGAGTCGCCGAGCGCCACGGCGCTTTCTCGCTCTTGTCGCCGCGAATGCGCTTTATGTTCGTGGTCAGCGTGACGACGAGTGGATCGATGCTCGAATAGAAGCCTTCCGATTCCTTGGATTTAGCGACGGCCCTCGCCATTGCAGCCGCGATCTCTTCTGGAGTCTTTCCCTTCTTCTCCGCCTGTGCTGCCACGATCGAGGGCGATACCAGTCCTGAGACTCCAATCGCCGTCATGACTATCCACCAAGCCTGCCGTTGCCGATGCGTCCTCATTCCTCTTTCCTCCTCACCTGAGCTGTGCGTCCACAAGCGCAGATCCACCCGCTGTCTGGGCGAGCACTAGTAACTCTTCCGGCTGACGCGATTTCTTGGGTACCACAACATAATCAATTGTCTGGATTCCGTCGCCGTCTGTCGTGATTTCTCCGGCCTGCCATTCCTTGGAGAAGTCATCGAGCAGGAGATCGAAAGTCCGCTGCATACGTCCGAGGTCGCGGCTCCGGACCCGGAGGCGGGTTGCCGCCCTCGCGCTGGCGTCCGTTTTGGCGCTGTCGTCATGCGCTCGCTTGAGGGCCCGCATCGCCAGCCCCTCCAGCTGCTCCCGCGTCATGTTCCGCATCACCTCGTTGTCGATCTGCGCCACGAAGGTCCCCGTCCGGGCCAGCTGCTTGGCGCGCTTGAGCCGCCGCGCCGCGATGCTCCCCTCGAGCTCGACCGGGGAAATACCGAAGTCCGTATACCAGAGGATCACGATCGTAACATTGAAGAGCAGTGAGATGGTCATCGCGACCGGTATGTCCACCGCGGACGCCAGACCAATCCCCGTAGCGAGGAAGACGTAGACAGCATCCTTGCTGTCCTCGAGCGTATTCCGGAACCGCACTGCCGCAACGATCCCGGCGAGGCTGAATGCGAGGGCGAGGCTGTACTTGACCATCACTACGATTCCAGCCACAACCAGCGGTAGAATGATCAGCAGCTGAACGACAGACTGCTGATATCCGCGCTTTGCTCTCGTGAGCTGGTAGATCCACGCCACCGGCAAGGACAGCAGAATCGCAGCGGCCATCGCCGAAAGGACCGTAAGGGTCAGTCGGGTCTGGTCGAGCGCGACATTCTCCGCGGCGGGCGATTTCGCGGCCTGTCCCGGTGCGCCCAGCATCGACTCCAGACCCATTACGGGGAGCTGTGAAGCGGGAAGCTCGGCTTTAATGAAAAACCAGAGCGCGATCACAATCGCGTAGTAGACAACGACTTTTACCAGGGCGCGCGTGACAGGAGACGCGAGCAGTCCCGGTGTCCGATCCGCCATCTTCGACGGCTCCAATATGTAGGGATTTGTAATTTCGTGTCCGGCCGCAAATGACGCCATAGGTTGCTGACGCCGCGACCCGTATCCAGATTGCGCCCATGCGAAAATTCGTGTTTGCCACTTTCGGGGTCCTGTGGGCGGTAGCCTGCGCGTCCGGACAAGGATCGACCGCGTCGCCTGGCGCCGCCACGGCTACGCCGACCCTGGTCGTTCTCATTACGATAGATGGATTTCGCGAGGCGAACCTCGACAAGTACGGCTCGCAGTTCACCGGAGGCCTCGGCCGGCTGATCAAACAGGGAGCGTGGTTCACGAACGCGCACCACGACCACGCCATTACGGAGACCGCTCCCGGCCACGCCAGCCTCCTATCGGGACGCTATCCCAGATCTACGGGCATCTCAGCGAACCGGGCCGGAGTACTCGACCAGAACGCGCCGTTACTGGGTTCATCAGGCGTCGTGGGAGCTTCGCCGTTCCGTTTTCAGGGTACCACGCTCTTCGACTGGCTTAAGGCAAAGGATCCGCGAGCGCGGGCACTGTCGGTGTCGTCAAAGGACCGGGGGGCAATTTTGCCCATCGGGAAAGCAAAGCAGCAGGTCTACTGGTACCCTGGAGACGGTGAGTTCACGACGAGCCGGTATTACGCCGATTCCCTGCCGGAATGGGTGACACGTTTCAATGCGCGCCATCTGGCTCAGTCGTACGCGGGTAAGAGCTGGACACTTCTTCTGCCCGCGGGGGCTTACCCGGAAGTAGACAGTGTACCGGTCGAGGGGGCCGGCAACGACTTCGTTTTCCCGCATCCGATGCCAGTCGACTCGCAGCAGGCGGCGGTATGGCTTCGCGCGACACCGTTCATGGACGAGGTGACGGTCGCGCTTGCCCTCGACGGCGTCCGCGCAATGGGACTGGGCGCCGGTCCGCAAACGGATCTCCTGGCGGTATCACTTTCGGCGACTGATTTGGTCAACCATCGCCTTGGCCCAGACTCGAGAGAGGCGCATGACCAGGTCCTGAGAGATGACCGCGTGATCGGAGTACTGCTCGACTCGCTCTTCAAGATCCGTGACGCGTCGAAGGTCGTTGTAGCGCTCACGGCGGATCACGGATTCACGACAATTCCCGAGCTGGCTGCATCGGTGAATTCACATCCGGTTCGTGGAGTGAGTTTAGCGCCCGCATTGGAAGCTGCGCGTAAGCGAATGACATTACTCAAGGTCGATACAACCGCAATCGAGGCCGATCAGCAGGTCGTTCTGATGGATCGCGCAGCGTTCAAGCGTGCGAATGCAGATCCGGCGGTCGTGCTGAAGGTCTTCGGGGATGCGGCGAAATCGATTCCCGGAGTGCGCCGGATCGATCGATTAGCTGATCTGTTCAAGGCAGACACGGTTCATGATGCGATTGCACGACGATGGACGCATCAGTTTCCCGCTAACAGCAATGTCGAGCTCGTAGCGACGTTGACGCCCGGCAGTATGTGGGCAGCCCCTCTGGTTGCCACACACGGCTCGCCGTACGATGTCGACTCCAACGTCCCGATCATTTTTTATGGCCCCGGATTCACCACCGGGAAGTTCAGCGACTTTGTTCGTACTGTCGACATTGCGCCGACTCTCGCTGCGCGGCTTGGAATCAAGCCCGCCGAGAAGCTCGACGGCGTTCCGCGAAAGAAGGCGCTGAAATAAAGTTCGACTCAGGTTGTTTCCGGCCGCTTCGTCGTGCCGATGATGATGGTGATGTTATCGAGCCCGCCGGCATCGAGCGCGTCCTGTAGCAGCGTCTCACACCCCTGACGCGCGGACGTCATCGACGTGAGACGCTCGCGAATCCGCTCATCCGGTACGTGGCGCGTCAGTCCATCGCTGCACATCAGACCCACTCGTCCCCACGACTGCTCGAGGCGACGCACCACCGGCGCGGTCTGCGGTCCACCGATCGCGCTCGACAATACGTGCGCCCACCGGCTGTGCGCAGCATCATTTCGAGTGAACACACCTTGCTCGACAAGCTCCTCGGCCATCGTCTGATCGCGTGAGAGCTGAATCAGCTCTCCACTCTTGAGCACGTAGCAGCGGCTGTCGCCGACCTGGAGCAGATACGCACGCGGCCAGACGCCGAGCCAGAGCGTCAAGGTTGTCGCCATTCCGCGAAGAGAAGGATCCTCTTCCGACATCGCCGCCAGCTCGTTGTGAACCTTCAGCGCAGCTTCCTCGAGCTCGTGCATGAAAGCCGCGTCGTCATTCAGGTCTCCGGTGTAGTAGCAGTGGATCGCCTGCGACACGTAGCGCGACACGCTCTCGAGCGTGAGACGGCTTGCTTCCTCACCTGCCGCGGAGCCGCCGACCCCGTCGGCGACCATGCCGATGAAAGCGAGGCGTTCGGGCTTGACGAGAATCTCGGGGTTGGGGAGACTCGTGTAATAGACCTCGATGCGCTTCTGAAGCGCGCAGACCAGGAAGTGGTCCTGGTTGGTCTTGCGGACGTTTCCCGGGTGCGTCAGCCCGTAGACGTCTACCTCATCGTCGGAGGGGCGCGGCCCTGCTTGGGTAGTTCTCTCAGTTGATGCGGGCGCTGTCATGCAAGGATTCCCCGCTTCCGGAGTCACCGCCTTCCTGGTGATAGTATACCACGCAATCCGGGCTTGCGGAGCGGTCCTGTCGGCCGTCCGCTAACGTACTGGGTTCCCGACCGCGACGAAAACGTGATCCCACCCGATTCTGTGCCACGTCTCCTCGGCGTCCTTGTCGCTGTTCTGATCACCGCGAAGACGCTGGGTGTCGTTGCGCAGCGATTAGGGCAGCCGGCAGTGGTTGGAGAGCTTATCGCCGGCGTTCTGCTGGGCGGGTCGGTGCTGCGGATCCTCGACCCAATGGATCCTGTCATTCATGCGCTGGCACAGCTCGGCGTGCTGATCCTGTTGTTCGAGATCGGACTGCACACCGACCTCCGATCGCTGCTCAAGGTCGGTCCGGCGGCGACAATCGTCGCATGCGTCGGAGTTATTGCTCCCTTCGTTCTTGGATTTGCGATCGTCCGTTCGCTCGGTGTCGAGACGATTCCAGCGATCGTTGCCGGAGCGGCACTGACTGCGACATCGATCGGGATATCAGCGCGCACTTTGTCGGACCTTGGACAACTTGCCACTCGCGAAGGGCAGATCGTACTCGGCGCTGCAGTTATCGACGACGTGATTGGCCTGATGATTCTGTCCGTAACCAGCGCTCTCGTTGCCGGCGCAGTGGTGTCGTTCTCGAGCATTACCGTCACCGCTGCCATAGCGATTTTTTTCATCCTCGCGGCGATAATCATCGGCCGGCTGCTGGCTCCCCCTTTATTCTCGATGGTCGAGCGTATCGAAGCGTCGGGCACACTCGCAGTCGCCGGCCTTGCGTTCGCGTTCCTGATTGCGTGGCTCGCTGACCTTGCCGGATCGGCGACGATAATTGGCGCGTTCGCAGCAGGGCTCGTACTTCACGAAACGCCTCAACGAGTGGCGATCGAGCGGGCGACCACAAATGTCGGTCATTTCTTCGTTCCGATTTTTTTCGCCGCCGTCGGAGGCGCGGTTGATGTGCGTGCGCTTGCCAATCCGTGGACGCTTGGCATTGCGGCGGTGTTGATCGGCGCCGGCATTATCGGAAAAATCGTTTCGGGTTTCGCGCCGTTCTGGATTGCGGGAAGAAAACTCATCATCGGGCTCGCGATGATTCCGCGAGGTGAGGTTGGGCTCATCTTCGCGCAAATGGGACTTGCATCCGGCGCGCTGACCGCGAGTCTCTTCAGCGCGGTTGCAGTGATGGTGCTAGTTACGACGCTCGTGACTCCGCCGCTTCTTGCAGCGGCGTTGCGGTCAACCAGATCGAGCGCAGATGATCGCGATCAACCCGGCGACGGAGGCATCGACGATCTCGTAGCGGGCGCTACGGCGCGCCCTTCTGCCTGAAGGCGAGGCGCCAACGTGGAGGCGCGCTTCTAGGTTACTTGCTGTCGATCGGTTCAGAAGCCCTCTGTCGCTGAACGACTGCGATCGTGCAGCGCGAAATGCAAACCGGCCGGTTCTCTTCGTCGACAATTCGCACGTCCCACACCTGCGTCGTGCGACCGCGATGGATGGGCGTCGCTGTTCCGGTGACCGTTCCCTCGGATTTCGCGCGAATGTGGTTGGCATTGATTTCGATCCCCATCGCTACCTGCGTCGCCCGGTCGATGTTGAGCAGCGCGGCGATCGATGCAACGGTTTCCGACAACGCAACCGACGCGCCGCCGTGCAGGATTCCGAATGGCTGTCGCGTTCTTTCATCGACGGGCATCGTGGCGACCACTTTATCGGGGCTCAACTCGGTCAGCTCGATACCGAGTGTCTTTGCGAGTCCGCGATTACCGCCCTCGCGCAGCTGCGCGAGAGAATCCTCAGCTGAAGTCACAGGATCAGTAACGAGACGCTCATACTCCCTCGATTCGGCGGACACGACTTCCCTTCTCGATCGCTTCAGACGCTCTCAATTGGTTCGTCGGAATCAGTTGATCGACCCGCCGATGAAATAGCGAACCCTCCATCCGGTGCGGGAGCGCTCGTATACCAGCGTAGTCGAGCTGACGAAACCGCATTCCGGTGAAGGGACCTTTCCTTGAGTCGTTTTCACTGTCACG
>DATBRZ010000163.1:0-2433 GCA_036560025.1 Gemmatimonadaceae bacterium
GGCACCGAGATGGCGGCCGACCAGTGTGGGTACATCGGGCGCAGTCACAACCTCACCACCGCCATGGCGAGCGCGGCGAACATGCGCTGCGCAGTGGGACTCTCGAGAAGGGATTCGACCTCGCGGCGCAATGCCTCGTCATCGCCGCATGCGGTGATCAGAAAAGCGGTGCGGTCCTCCACCGGACGGCTCAACGCTGTCCGATACAGTCGCTCGATCTGTTGCGCGCGGGTCGGCTCCACGGCTGTGCGGCGCCATTCTACGCCCCGGGGTCTCCCGCGCGCCACCCAGCCCGGCGCGGTTATCGTCAACCGGCGCGGGTCACAAGATCGACGTACCCATCGCTGATGGTGTCGTCGGGGCGGGTACCGAACAGCGCGAGCAGCTCGGTGATGATGGCCGCCTTGTCCTGCGCGTCGCGGCGCGACCAGGTCCGCACCGACCCGCGCGAGCACGCTGCGGTACGCCTGCACGATTTCTTGACGCATAGTGTCCGAAAACTGCATCGGCGTTGCTTTGTCGTAGACTTCTTGCGTGCTTCCGCTGCACCTGATCCTGGCGGCGCTGTTCGGCTGGCTCGAACGGGAGCAGCATGACGCCATCGAATTTCTTCGGGAAGAGAATCGCGTCCTGAAGAGGCAGCTGCGTGGCCGACGGGTGCGGCTGAGTGACGATGAACGTCGACGCCTCGCCGTCATCGGACAGCGCTTGGGCCGTCGGATGCTCGCGGACGTCGTCACGATCGTGACGCCGGACACGATTCTCAGGTGGCACCGCGAGTTGATCGCCCGAAAGTGGACGTACGCGACGTCGCGGCTCGGCCGGCCCGGCGTCCGGGTGGAAATCCGCAGTCTGGTGGCCCGGATGGCGACCGACAATCCGAGCTGGGGCTATACACGGATTCAAGGCGCACTCAAGAACCTGGGCCATCGCGTCGCGCGCTCGACTATTGCGAAGATCCTGAAGGACCAGGGCATTCCACCGAGTCGTGAGCGACCGATGACCTGGCGCACGTTTCTGCGCGCCCACTGGCGCGCGCTCTTCGCTGCAGACTTCTTCACGACCGAGGTGTGGACCGCGCGTGGGCTGATCACGTACTACACCGTGTTCGTGATCGAACTCCACTCTCGTCGAATCCATGTTCTTGGTTCCACGCCGCATCCCGACGAGGCCTTCGTTATCCAAACGATGCGCCAGCTGACCGACGCGGCCGATGGCGTGCTCCGGGAGCATCGCCTCCTTATCTGCGATCGCGATCGGAAGTGGAGCGCAGCCGTCGAGCGCTTCCTCACAACGGCCGGCGTGCGGGTGATCAGAACACCATTTTTGGCGCCCAATTGCAATGCGCACGCGGAGCGGTTTGTCCGCTCGATCAGAGAAGAGTGCCTCGATCGTGTCATCCCGCTCGGTGAACGGCATCTTCGGCGGACGCTCGCCGATTTCATGGCGCATTATCACGGTGAACGCAATCACCAAGGGCTGGGCAACGAGCTCATCGATCGCCCGGTACGCCAGCGTGCCGCCGGGCCCGTTCGGCGACGCCAGCGTGTCGGTGGCGTTCTCAGCTTCTATTACCGCGACGCCGCATAGCGGCGCCAGGCCGAGTTTTCGGACATTAAGCGGAGACTCAGGTCACTCGACTCGAACAGGTCTTTCAAACCCTCGGCGAAACGGCTCGCGGAAAGAAGTGCGAGGGGATTCAAGGCATCGTCGAAGAGGGAAAGAAAGCCATGGATGAGCTGGACGGCGCAATTCTCGATGCGGCGCTGATCGCCGGGGCTCAAAAGGTTGAGCACTATGAAATTGCGTCGTACGGCACATTGACGTACTTCGCAGAGCTCCTCGACGAAGGTAAGGCCAAACAATTGCTTGGGGAGACCCTCGAAGAAGAAAAAGCCGCAGACGAGAAGCTGACGCAGATCGCTAAGTCCAGAATCAATCGTCAAGCGCTGATCGATGCGGGCAGTGAAGAAGAGTTGGTATCACATCAGGCGAGTTCGCAAGCCGCCGGACGGACCGAGAAGCGGTGACCCCGAAGGTCGGCGCTTTAGCGACTATCGTAAACGCCAAGCAGAAAATGACGCGATCGGCGGAGGCAGCTGACCGCGCACGTCCGACTCCAGCTGGTCGAACAAAAACCTGGTTACGAGGATGTACGACAATCCGGACGGAGCCGGCAAGTCCAATCAGCCCGCCGCGATTTGCTTGGAGCAGCTGTGGAGCGACCTGATCGAAGGCCCGGGGCCTCTCTCTGTTCTGCGCCTACTCAACGAATCCTGTTTATGACACTTTTCCGGAGACGCTTCGTGCGCCCCATTCGCACATCATTTCGTCTGCGATATCTGACAGGTCGGGCGATGCCATTGTCGGACATACGCTGGATCCGAGAATTGTGTACTGGAATCAGGGGGCCGAACGGATCTATGGGTACGC
>DATBRZ010000164.1:0-8728 GCA_036560025.1 Gemmatimonadaceae bacterium
ACGAGATCGTGCGTCTCGACGACTCCCTGATACTTCATTGGCGTGAGATTCGACACGTAGACGTCGTCGGTCTTGCGCAGCGCCGGCAGCACGTCGCTGCCTCGTTCATCGATTGCAGAGAGTGGGGTGTGACGCTCCGCCACCTCGAAGAGCCGAAGCTTTACGGGTCCTGGAGGGACAAAGCGCTCGTCGACGAACACGTCGACCGAATCCGGATGATCGACGGCTACGAGCTTCACTTCATCAGCGTATGCAGTTTCCCACAGCTCTTCAGTGAGCTGGAGGAAGTAGCGATCATTCCGCGGCCGAAGTGCGTCTCCTGAAATGCGCACGAATTCCTGCGATGCACCCGCTGGAGCGAAAGCGCTCGTGCTGCCCATGAGGCCGAGCGGCATTCCCAGCGCGCTGCGCCACATTGCGTCTGTTACGAATCGGAATCGCTGCCCATCCCACGCGTAAACGAGGGCGCACGAGCCTTTGAGCATCTCGCCCTCGACCACGTCCTGATCTGAGCCTGGGAAGTAGATGGTCTGCGGCACGCCGTTAGGCCATTCGATGCGCAGCACGTCGGCTTTGAGATGCGGACCGAGCCCGAAGTGCGTCGTGCGAGCTGTTGCGATTCGCGTCTGGTAGATGTCCCCGGCGCGAAGCTCGACTCTCGCACCAATGCCGAGTGCGTTGTTCTTGCCGCTTCCAGTTCGAAGGGCTTTGAGCTCCACGTTCACCGCGAGGTTGTTGTTGCCGAGCTCGTTTCGCAGCAGACGCGGCCTGCCGGCTGCGTCGATCAGAATCAGATCTTCGTCTCCATCGCCATCGACGTCCGAGACACTGATCGCAGAGGCGCCGCCCGTACGCACGGAAGCGGGAATCACCGTTGACCGGTCGGAGAACCTGCCGGTGCCGTCGTTGCGAAAGAGATAGATGTTCGACGCCGCACTGCCCCGCCCTTCCGGGCCGCCTCCAACAACAAGGTCGAGCCAGCCATCGTTGTCATAGTCCACAAAGACCGCTGACAAACCCGCTATCGAACGGACCGATTGTGTCGCGCCGGTCGACCGGCGGTCGCGAGTGAACGCGCCGTTTCCGTTGTTCAGCCAGAGTGTCGCCTCACCGCCATTCATGCTCGCAACGAACAGATCGAGGAATCCATCATTGTTGTAGTCGCCTGCCGCAGCAGCACCGGAACCGCCACTTGTTGTCAGTCCGCTGGCGGCGGTCGCGTCCGAGAAGTGCTGTGCACCCCCGTTGTGGAAGAACGCGTTGCTGCCGTGTTCGTTCGATATGAACAGGTCAGTGCGTCCATCACCGTCGAAATCCCCGAAGACGGCATCGCGAGCGTCGCTACCCGAACTGGTCAGTCCGAAGCTCGCCGATGCCTCTGTGAACGTACCGTCGAGATTGTTGCGATACACACCGTCCGGCCCAATTCCAACGAAGAGATCGAGGTCCCCATCGTGATCGAGATCGACGAATAGCGCTTTCCGCACACCGCCAAGTTTACCGATTCGGGAAATCGCCGTGACATCCGCAAACGTTCCGTTGCCGCGGTTCCGGTAGAGATGCCCGCGCCCATCACTGCCGATGACGAAAAGGTCGAGCCAGCCATCGTTGTCGTAGTCGGCGAATGTCGCGAAGAGGGCAAGCGGAGGTTTGATTCCGGAATTGGCGGTAGCGTCCCGGAGGAATCCGCCCTGCACACGATAGAGATGACCGTCCGCAAAAACATCATCCGTCCCATCGCCGTCGACATCGCCCACTGCAAGTGATGACGGTCCGCTCGTACTGATCCTTGCACCTGTGGAAGGTGATTCACTCGTCGCGAGCCCGGCATCAACTGTCGCATCCGTGAATCTCACGAGATCTGTCGTGGCACGCTCTCGTGATCCGCGCAGCGTAATGAAATCCTTCGGCGCGAATGTCAAAACCGCGCGGCCCGCGATCGGGCCTTCCGTCCACCGCACGTCGTCGAGCGATGCCTGATACTGCGCGGTCACTTCCATCAGCCTGATAAACCGATCGAGCGTCGCTCGCGATTCGCCCGCTTTTTCCGAGCGCAGCAATTGAATCGTGCTGTCGAGATAAGTCCTTGCCTCTTTTGGAGGCTCCGGAGGCAGTCGCCGCACTTCCTCGAGCTGCCGAATGACGCTGTCAGCTTCGCCGCGCCGAGCGAGCGCATCCACGAGCTTGAGTCGCGCGACGAGATTCGCCGGAGCTATCCTGAGAACGTCCCTCAGCCGCTCTTCGTGTCTGCGTCTCGAAGCGCTGTCGCTTTGCTTAGCGTCGAGCTCGGCGAGTGCGTAAAGCACGTGAGCACTGTTCGTTGTATCCCGGCGAAGCCGCTCGAGCGTCTCGCGTGCATCCGATGCACGTCCTGTAAGAGCATAGAGCCTGGCAAGCGCGAGACCCACTTCGGTGCTGGACCGATCGAGCTTACGGGCACGTTTCAGCTCCTTCTCCGCCTCCGCGTAGCGACTGGCCTGGAGGTAAACGAGTCCGAGATTCGCATACCCGAGAGGATCGTCTGGCGCAAGCTTCGTGAGCTTCCTGAACTCGGTTTCAGCCTCCGGTAATTGATTTCGCTGGAGATAACTGAGGCCCAGAGTGCGACTGGTGTAGAGCTCTTCCACTGACGCCGGCTCGCCACGACACGCCATGATTGCGGCAATGGACGTGATACAAAGGAAGACCCTCGTTCGCTTCATCAAGACTTGATTACAATCGACGTCGCACCAGTTGCATCGAGCCAAATGTGAGTCGGAGTCCGCGCGATGCGAAGGACTACGCTGTCACAACCGGGGCAGCGCATCACGGTGCCCATCCCGTGCGCGTAAACCAAAAGCACACCCACTGCTCGCGTCACTCCGCAACCGGCGCACTTCGCGCGTGCGACCGTCAAATCAGGAACGAATAGCTCGCTCAGGATTCCTGCTGCAGCATTTCCATCAACCCGCAGCGCATCAACAAGGGGCTCACCGTTCATATTGCGACTCCTTTTTTCCATTCAGAAAAAACCCAGCGCCCGATCGTCAAACAGAACCGCCGGTTGGACCGAAGCGTTCCGTTTTTATCCGCGCCGGGCTGTGCCCAAGCTCCACAAGAGTGGAAGCCACCGACTCGACCAGCGGTGTTGGTCCGCAGACAAAAAACTGCGGTGCTTCCGACGGAGGCCATGCGACTTCCTCGAGCATCGCGCGATCGATCCTCCGTTTGAAGCCAGTCCAACCCTCGGGTTGTTCTCGCGTGAGGGTATGGGTTACCTCGAGCGTATTGTCGCTCTCCGCCAGGCTTGCAAGCTCGTCGCGATAGATCACGTCCTGCCACCGGCGTGACGAATAAAGCAGGCGTGCAGGTAATTGACTTCGACTGCCGGATTCTCGGGCCAGCGCATTGTCGCGATGGCGCAGCATCGCCATCAGCGGCACGATGCCGGATCCACCGGCAACAAGAAAAAGTGGACCGCCATCCGACATTTCCCAAACGAAATACCCGCCGATCGGACCGCGGAGCTCCAGCATGTCGCCAACGCGGAGATCATCGCTAAGGTAGGGAGAGACCTCGCCCTCATTCAGTCGCTCGATCGTAAGAGCGATCCGGGAGTCCTCCGGCGGCGACGCGATCGAGTAGCTGCGTTGTGCCTGGTACCCATCGTCGGACGTAAGGCGAACGTCCACGTGTTGTCCGGCGCGATGACCGGGCCACCCATGCACATCCAGCACGAGCGTCTTCGCGAAGGCCGTCTCCGGTACGACGTCAATGACTGTGGCGACTCGCCAGACGATTTTTGCGGAAGTGGCAACCGCAGTCACTCGTCGCCGGCGTACCGCTGCTCGCGCCAGGGGTCTCCATAGTTGTGGTATCCCAGCGATTCCCAGAATCCCGGGGAATCGCTTTGCATGAAGCGGAGCTCACGCACCCACTTGGCACTCTTCCAGAAATACAGATGCGGTACGAGAAGGCGCGCCGGCCCGCCGTGCTCCGGCGCGAGCGGCTTGCCGTCGAAACTGAATGCAATCCACGCTTTTCCACCCGTGACATCCGCGAGCGGAACGTTGCTGGTGTAGCCACCATCGCATTTGGCAAGCACGTACGGCGCAGGCTCGACTCCGCGTGAGGCAGCGGCTGAAATCAGAGTGTCAATCGAAATACCTTCCCACGTCGTCCCAAACTTCGACCACTTGGTGACGCAGTGGATGTCTGTCGTAGGGGTGTCGTGCGGAAGTGCCACGAATTCGTCCCAGGTCCACCGAGCACTCCGACCATCGGCGCCGCTCAGCGTGAAATCCCACGAAGCGAGCGGAGTACGCGGCGTGGGGCCGGCGGAGAGAACGGGAAAATCCTGCGTCTCGTACTGTCCCGGCGGAAGTCGTCCTTGAGCGGCGGCGGACTGTCGTCTTCCGCGAAATCCCCGGGAGATGAGCGCCATTACTCTGCAAGCACCTGATGCGCGAAATAGACTGCGGTTGCGCCTTCGCCGACAGCTGCCGCAGCGCGCTTCATGTTGCCGCCTCGCACGTCACCAACCGCGAAGACGCCAGGACGACTTGTCTCGAACAGGTGAGGCTGCCTCGCCAAGGGCCACGACGCTGCGGCGAGATCTTCCCGCGACAGATCAGACCCGGTCTTGATGAATCCGTTCGCGTCGACCGTAACGCAGCCGCCGAGCCATTGCGTGTTGGGAACGGCACCCGTCATCGCGAAGACATGCCTGATCTGATGCGTCTCGGTGGCTCCGTTCCGGTTGTCTCGCCAGACTACTTCCTCGACATGATTGTCCCCTTTGAGCGCTACGATCTCAGTTCTTGTCAGCAGCGTGATCGCGTCGTTTCCCTCGATCCGGCGAATGAGGTAGCGGGACATGCTTTCCGACAATCCATCCGCGCGAACGAGCATATACACGTGTTTCGCCGACTGCGCGAGATACACGGCTGCCTGACCCGCCGCGTTGCCGCCGCCGACGACAATGACATCCTCGCCGCGGCACACCTGCGCCTCGAGGAAAGTCGCACCGTAATAGACTCCTGCACCTTCGAACTGCGACAGATTCTCGAGATCAAGCCGCCGGTAGCGTGCCCCGGTGGCGATGATCACCACTCGTCCGGGAATGCGCTGACCGCCGTCCGTTTCAATGGCGTGAGGCTTTCTGTCGCACGCGAGGCCCTTCGCCTCGTTCGCAATCAACACCTGCGCACCGAACTTCTGCGCCTGAGTATAGGCTCGCCCCGCGAGCTCCTGACCGGAAATCCCGGTGGGAAAGCCAAGGTAATTCTCGATTCGCGAGCTCAATCCTGCCTGTCCACCCGGCGAGTTCGACTCGACAACGAGCACGTCCAGTCCTTCAGACGCTCCGTAGACAGCTGCGGCGAGTCCTGCGAGTCCGCCGCCAACGATGACCAGATCGCGCATGTGCGTCTGATCGATGGCGTCGTTGAACCCGAGACAGTCGGCGATCTGACGATTGCTTGGATTCCGCAGTACCATCTCGCCGCGACAGATGAGAACCGGGACGTCCTCGGCACCCACATGGAACCGGTCGAGCAGCTCCTGAACACCATCGTCGCGATCGAGGTCGACATACGTGTACGGATGCCCGTTTCGGGAGAGAAACTCCTTTACGCGAAGCGTTCCCTGGCAATGAGTCGACCCGAGGAGCACTACAGCTCCGAAGCCGATCGCGAGCAGCTCGATGCGGCGCAGAATGAACGTCCGCATGAAGATGTCGCTCAGCTCACCGTCGGTCTGGATCAGCTCCAGCAGGTCTTCGCGTTCGACGTCGATTACTTCACCGCTCTCGCGCGCCCTCACTTTCGCGAGGCTGGGGCGGCCCGATAGCATGCTGAGCTCGCCCGTGAACGTGCCGGGCTCGAACACCGCGCCGATCTGTTCCGATCCCGGTGATTGAGTGACCAGCTCGAGCGTGGCCGACGTTATGACGTACAGGCTTGTCGTCGGATCTCCGGCCTGCCTGAGAGTCTCACCGGCTTTCACCGTGCGCACGCGGCCGTGCTCGGCGATGCGCGCAATCTGCGCGGGGGTCAATCGCGGAAAAAGCTGCTCATCCCGCGATGGGAAAGTGCGTGGCGCTGTTGCTGCTGTCATTGGGATGTCAGGAATTGAATCGACATGTCGATCTTAGGGAAGCATAACCATGCGCGGTAGCATGTGGGCCTGGGCGATATTCGGACTCCTCGTGCTGGGCGCGATCGCAGCCGACCTCGGACTCTTTCAATCACGTGAGAGCCGGGAGCGTGAGCAGTCACTCCGCTCCGCGGTAATGCGGAGCGGAGCCTGGATCGCTCTCTCTGTGGGTTTTGGCCTGGGCGTGTGGGCCGTCTACGGCCAGCAGTCGGCGATCACCTACTTCACGGCCTACCTGCTCGAGAAAAGCCTTTCGATCGACAACATCTTCGTTTTCGTCCTGATCTTCTCGTATCTGGCCATTCCACCGGAGCGCCAGCGAGCGGTTCTGTTCTGGGGCGTACTCGGCGCACTCGTTTCTCGCGGCCTTCTGATAGCTGGCGGGATCTTTGTGCTCGCGAGATTCCACTGGGTAGTGTATCCGTTCGCTGCACTCATCATATTCGCCGCCGTTCGGCTGGTGTGGGGACAGGAGAAGGAGCGCGAGGTGGTGGCCGCCGCGTGCGCGGTATGCGGAACCTGGGTCGCACGCGTGATCCCGATCACGCCAGTGATTCGCGGCAACAGTTTTCTGATTCGCCAGCAGGGCCGGCTCGTTGCCACTCCATTGTTGGTGGCGGTCCTGATCATCGAGACTACTGATATCGTCTTCGCTCTCGACTCGGTTCCTGCCGTCCTCGCGATCACGCGTGATCCGTTCATCGTCTATACATCCAACGTGTTCGCCATGCTGGGGCTTCGCTCGCTCTACTTTGTACTGGCGGGCGCTGTGGAGCGCCTGCGCTATTTGCGCTTCGGGCTTGCCGCAATTCTGATCTTCTTCGGCGCACGGCTGTTACTGAGCGACACGGTCGAGTTTCCAAATCACGTGTCGTTAGCGGTGATTGCCGTCGCACTTGCTGTTTCAGTGGCTGCATCGCTCTGGAAGGCCCGAAGCGAAGCTCCTGTTCGCGGCGAGTAGACTGAAAGATGAAACTGGAAGAGATCGTGCGAGTGTCAGTAGATGTCGCGGGAACGTCTGGCCGTCTGGACAAGATCTCGAAGCTCGCGGCGCTGTTCGCGCGAATTCCACCCGACGATCTGCCGACGGCAATTGGGTTCCTCATCGGCTGGCCGCGTCAGGGCCGGGTAGGCGTTGGCTGGGCGACTGTGTCGTCTGCGAGGGACCGTGCTGCAGCAATCAGCTCGACCCTCGAGATAAGCGACGTCGACATTGTCTTCGACCAGCTCGTCTCGGTACGAGGCAGAAACTCAGCAGCAGAGCGCGGGCGTCTGCTTGGCGACTTGTTCTCTCGTGCGACTGCCGAGGAGCAGGATTTCCTCGCGGCGCTAATGATCGGTGAGGTACGCCAGGGAGCGCTCGAAGGGGTACTGCTCGAGGCAATCGCAAAAGCTGCCGGCGTTCCCGCGGCTCAGGTACGTCGAGCTGCGATGATGGCCGGCGACCTCGGCGCGGTTGCCCGCGCCGTGCTTCGGGAAGGCGAGGCGGGGCTCGCGCAGTATCGAGTGGAGCTCTTTCGGCCCGTGCAGCCGATGCTCGCAGATTCCGCGGCTACTCTCGAGGAGGCTTTGAGCGAGGGCATTCCGATGGCCGTGGAATGGAAGCTCGACGGAGCGAGGATTCAGGTGCATCGCCGCGACGATCGCGTCGCAGTGTACACTCGAAACCTCAATGATGTAACAGCAGCAGTGCCCGAAGTCGTCGAGGCCGTGAGCGCTCTCGAGGCGCGTGAGCTCATCCTCGACGGCGAAGTAATCGCGCTCAATCCCGACGGCAGACCGCGCTCCTTTCAGATGACGATGCGCAGGTTTGGTCGGCGTCTGGACGTCGCCAAGCTTCGCGAGGACCTGCCGCTCGCCGCGTTCTTTTTCGATGTGCTGCTGCACGATGGCGAGAGTGTAGTGGACGA
Source organism: Gemmatimonadaceae bacterium (assembly GCA_036560025.1). GTDB lineage: Bacteria > Gemmatimonadota > Gemmatimonadetes > Gemmatimonadales > Gemmatimonadaceae > UBA4720. The sequence continues at coordinate 8,046 of DATBRZ010000164.1, forward strand.
CGCGCTTTCTCTGCGACTGGACCGGCTCGATAGAGTCATTCCGACATCGCTGCGCGTGCCGCGTATCGTTACCGCCGATGTCGATGAAGCCGCGCTATTTCAGGCAGACGCGTTGGCGCGCGGTCACGAGGGAGTCATGGTCAAGTCCCTGTCCGCGCCGTACGCTGCGGGCCGGCGCGGCTCGGCCTGGCTCAAGGTGAAGCAGGCGCGCACGCTCGATCTCGTAGTGCTCGCCGTGGAGTGGGGCTCAGGGCGGCGAAAGGGCTGGCTCAGCAATATCCATCTAGGTGCGCGTGACCCAGCAACGGGCGGGTTCGTGATGCTGGGAAAAACGTTCAAGGGAATGACGGATGAGATCCTGGAGTGGCAGACGAAGGAGCTGCTCGCTCGCGAAGTTCGACGGGAGGGACACATCGTTCATGTGCGCCCCGAGCTCGTCGTGGAGATTGCATTCAACGACGTTCAGTACAGTCCGCATTATCCCGGTGGAGTTGCGCTGCGGTTCGCACGCGTGAAGGGCTATCGTTCGGACAAGATTGCAGCGGAAGCGGACACCATCGATGCGGTCAGGGCATACTTACCTACGACCGATTCGTAGCGGAGTGGATCGCGAATGAAATCGAAGAGTCTGCACGACCGCATCCACGATGTCGTCTCACGAATACCGCGTGGCCGCGTTGCTA
>DATBRZ010000165.1:0-12168 GCA_036560025.1 Gemmatimonadaceae bacterium
CAGGCGCACTTGGAGCGGAGCCGCCTCTCGTTTTACCACGATGGTCAGCAACAGTGATCGAGCCGCGTATCGAGCGAATCCTTGAGCGCCACCAGCTTGAGATTAAAGACTTCGCGAATCCGCACTCTGTCGAGACGAAGCTCGCGATGGAAGCGTTGCCACCAGCCGTGCGCGCCAATCTCGATGCCCTTCGAGCTGAAGTCGCTGCGCGGCTTGCAACGATGTCGACCGTTGAAGGAGCGAACCTGATTCCAAAGGCAGCAATCGACGGCGCTGCGCGTAACGTTGCACATAGGTTGGCGAGGCTCGAGCGTCGCTTCACGGCAGCGATCAAGCGACAGGGGACTGAAGCTTTGCGAGACATCGCCATTGCGCGTGCAGCCCTTTTCCCGTTGGGGAAGCCGCAGGAGCGAGTGTTCAACGGAATTCCATTCCTCGCTCGCTACGGCGATGAGCTGTGGAACGCCGCGATGACCGAAGCCTCGCGTCACGCATCGTCTCTGATATGAACGTTTCGAGCGGACGACGCGCCGGCTTCCTCGTCGGCGCGGGAATCCTTCTCAGCAGAATCGCGGGTCTCGTTAGGCAGAAGGTCTTCGCCTACTACTTCAGCACCTCACTGGCCGCGGACGCGTTCAACGCCGCGTTCAGAATTCCGAACTTTCTTCAGAATCTGTTTGGCGAAGGCGTGCTGTCGGCTTCGTTCATTCCAGCTTACGCCGGCTTACTTGCGCACGAGAGGAAGGACGAAGCGAACCGGCTTGCAGGTGCAGTAGGCGCAGCCCTCGCGCTGGCGACAGCCATAATCGTAGCGCTCGGCGTTCTCTTCGCGCCGATTCTGGTTGATCTGATAGCAGGTGGATTCACGGGAGAGAAGCGCGAGCTGACGATCAGGCTCGTTCGGATCTTTTTCCCCGGTGCGGGACTGCTGGTTCTCTCCGCTTGGTGTCTCGGGATTCTGAACAGCCACCGCAAGTTCTTCATCAGTTACGTGGCACCCGTGGTGTGGAATCTGGCGATGATCGCCGCCCTGATCGGATTCGGGGCGTCCACGTCCCAGGTGAGACTTGCCGAGCTGCTCGCCTGGGCATCTGTAGCAGGGAGCGCACTACAGTTCGGCGTCCAGGTTCCATTCGTCTTGTCGGTCGCCGGGCGAATTCGACTTAATACGGCATTCCGGACAGATGAGGCTCGCAGCGTATTCCGAAACTTCATGCCTGTCTTTTTCGGACGTGGCATCGTGCAGATCAGCGCATTCATCGATTCATACATCGCGAGCTGGCTGCCGACTGGCGCGCTTGCTGCCCTGAGCTACGCTCAGGTTCTCTACACCCTCCCGGTGAGCCTTTTCGGAATGGCAGTGAGCGCTGCCGAGCTTCCGATGATGAGCAGCGCGCGCGGAACTGTGGACGAGGTCTCGAGCCACATCCGCGGCCGGATCGAGGGAGGTTTGGAGCGCATCGCGTTCTTCGTGATTCCATCGGCGGTTGCGTTTCTCGCACTGGGCGATGCTATCTCCACAGTCCTGTTCGAGTCCGGCAGGTTCAAGCGCAGCGATACGATCTGGGTTTGGCAGATCCTCGCCGGATCGGCTATTGGTCTGCTTGCATCCACCTGGGGCAGGCTCTATTCGTCGGCGTTTTACGCGCTCCGGGATACGCGAACGCCGGTAAAGTTCGCGATCACGCGAGTCCTGTTTTCGAGTACGGCAGGCGCCACAGCTGCGTTGTTGCTACCCGGCGTGCTCGGCATCGACAGACACTACGGCGTGGCAGGAATAACTATCGCTTCAGGGCTTGCAGGTTGGCTGGAGTATTCACTTCTCAGGCGCGCCCTGACGAAGCGAATTGGCGGAATCGCGATTCCACGAGTCATCACCCTTCGCTGCTGGGGTGCCGCGATCATGTCTGCTGCGCTTGCGTGGGTCTATCGCCTTGGGCTCGGTCAGCGCCACCGGATCGTCGATGCAGCGGCGATGATCGCGATCTACAGCATCTCATATCTAGTGATAGCAACGATTCTGAAAATTCCGGAAGCGGGCCAACTAACTCGCCGATTCCGGCCTAAGGACTAACAGCCGTCGGTGGCTGTTAGTCCTGAGTCCGCATAGAAGGTCTCTGCGAACTCGATTGTCGACATGGGTATAATTGAAGAATGACATCGATACCGGACAGAATCGCTTCAAAATTGCCTCACCTTCCCGACGGACCAGGGGTTTACCTCTGGAAAGACGCGGACGGGACGATTCTGTATGTCGGTAAGGCCAAGAGCCTCAGATCGAGAGTCCGCAGCTACTACGGCGCCGATCATGTCGACAGCCCGCGGATCGAGCACCTGGTTCGGAACGCGTCGGATGTAGAGACGATCGTCGTTCCGACCGAAGCGCATGCGCTGATTCTCGAGGCGAATCTCATCAAGGAGTACCACCCGCGCTTCAACATCTCGCTGCGCGACGACAAGTCGTACCCGTACATCAAGGTCACAGTACAGGAACCGTTTCCTCGAGTGTACGTGACTCGGCAGCTGAGAAACGACGGCGCTCGGTACTTCGGTCCTTACACCGACGTCGGTGCCATGCGGCGAGCTCTCAACGTCGTGAAGCAGATCTTCACGGTTCGCTCGTGCAACTACGACATGCCGAACGAGATGCCGGAGCGTCCGTGCCTCGACTACTTCATTCACCGGTGCAAGGCTCCGTGCATTCTCGCTCAGAGCATGCAGGACTACCGGACGATGATCGACGAAGTAGTTCTCTTCCTCGACGGGCGTCCTGATGAGGTGATTCGCCGAGTGCGTGAGCGCATGGAGCTGGCGTCTGAGGCGTTGGATTTCGAACGCGCCGCAGAGCTTCGCGATGCGCTCCAGCATCTCGAGCGAATGGAGGAGCCGACAGTCGTGCTCGAAGTCGAGGGTGGCGACCGTGACGTCATCGGCTACGCGCGCGACGGAGACGACGCCTGTGTCGTGCTGCTGCGCGTAAGGTCGGGCAAGCTCCTGTCCCGGGAGCACCGTTTTCTCGAGAACATAGATGACGAGGAAGATTCGGCTGTCCTCGCGGCATATCTCGCGGGAGTATACGTAGGGCTGCGGGAAAAGGCTCGCGATCTTCTCGTTCCATTCGACTTCGACGACAAACCGCTGCTGGAGGAGTCACTGCCCGGAACGCGGATTCACATTCCGCAGCGCGGACCGCGGCGGGAGCTTACGGATCTGGCGCAGCAGAACGCGAGGCATCTCCTCGAAGAGCTTCGTGTCTCGAGCGTCGACGGGGCTGTGCCCGCTGGCGATCCGGTCTATGAGCTGGGGCGCGCACTCGTGCTTCAACGATTGCCGAGATCGATTGTGTGCTTCGACATCTCCACCACGCAGGGGACGGATACAGTGGGATCCGCCGTGTGGTTCGAGAACGGACGGGCGCGGCGGGGAGAGTATCGAAAGTTTCGTGTGAAGACCGTCGAGGGCAGTGACGACTTCGCATCGATGAGAGAAGTGGTCTCGCGCTACTTTCAGCGAAGGCTGGTGGATGAGAAGCCGCTGCCCGATCTCGTGGTCATCGATGGCGGAAAAGGTCAGCTATCCGCGGCGCATGAGGCACTCGAATCTCTGGCGCTCGCTGACCGTCCGCTGATCAGTCTGGCAAAGCGTGAAGAAGAAATCTTCGTGTGGGGGAGGGAAGCGCCGGTTCAACTCTCCAGACGATCGCCGTCACTACGGTTGTTACAGCGGATTCGGGATGAGGCCCATCGGTTCGCAGTCACCTACAATCGGAAGCGCCGGTCGATGAGAACCATCACCTCCGAGCTGCTCAAGATTCCCGGCATCGGACCCGTAAAACGCCGCCGCCTGCTCCAGGAATTCGGGAGCATTCAGGGCGTGCGGGACGCCGCTCCCGAGGCAATCGCGAAGGTTCCCGGGTTCACTGAGCAGAGCGCGCGAGAGCTACTCGCTTCACTCGGAGATGTAGGAGAGACGCAAGCGGCTAAATAGCGATGTTTTCTTCCCTTCGGCACCATCGGTGATAAATTACTTTAAGTATGGTAAGGGTCAGCAAAGTCGGCGAAGGAAGCATCGCGGAGGAGCTTGGAATCCAGCCGGGAACCGAGCTTCACACAGTGAACGGCCGCGCCATCGGCGACTTCCTCGATTGGGAGTTCCTGTCAGCCGATGACGAGATCCTCATCGGCGCGAGGGACCGTGACGGAAGCGAGATCGAGCTCGAGATATCAAGAGTCGACGGGGAGCCGCTCGGAATAACCCTGGAGCCGCCGAACGTCCGGCGCTGCGCGAACCGATGTGAGTTCTGCTTCATCGAGGGATTGCCGCCTGGGCTGCGCCGCAATCTCTACATTCGCGACGACGATTACAGACTCTCGTTCACGTACGGGAACTTCGCGACGTTGTCAAACGTGAAGGAGAAGGACGTTCAGCGAATTCTCGATTACCGTCTTTCTCCACTTTACGTATCCGTGCACGCCACAAACTGGGAAGCACGGAAAGTTCTTCTCAACAACCCGCGCGTTCCAAACATCGTCGAGCAGCTCACTCGCCTCGCGGCAGGCGGTATTCGCTTTCACTGCCAGATGGTAGTCGTTCCGGGATTGAACGACGGCGAGGTCCTGGAAGAATCGCTGTCCGATCTGTGGAACCTCGGCGACGCCGTGATCTCGGCTGCCGTCGTTCCCGTGGGGCTGACTCAATTCTCGCACCTCTACTCCGGTCGCACCATGAGCGCACCCGACGCACGGGCGTTGATCGATCGAGTTTCGCGGTGGGCTGGCAGAGCGCGTGAAGAACGAGGAACGAGCTGGGTATTCGGATCGGACGAGCTGTACCTGCTCGCGGGCCTGCCGCTGCCCGACGCAGACCACTATGAAGACTTCGCCCAGATCGAGAACGGAATCGGTGCGGTTGCGTCGCTCAGACAGAGGGTCGCGCGAGGCCTCTTGTCTCTCCGCAATCTGAATGGAATGCGGATCGGCGTCGTCACGGGCCAAGCGATGGCTTCGCTCATGCCCGATCTTCTGGACGCGTTGAGCCGCGAGAGCGGCGCCAAGTTCGACCTGATCGTCGCCGAGAATTCGCTGTTCGGTCCCACGATTACCACCGCTGGACTTCTGGTCGGTGCCGACATCAAACGGGTTCTTCAATCGAGGAATGATCTGACCTTCGCTCTGATCCCGGCGGAAACGATCAACGAAGACGGCGTGTTCCTGGACGATGTGCGGTTTGCGGATCTCCGGCGCGAGCTGCCGGTTCCCGTCTATCCGTCTTACGATTTCGTCGACGCTCTTTCCACCGACACCAATCTGGCGGCGGCGTGAACATTCCGGTGGTCGCCATTGTTGGCAGGCCGAACGTCGGGAAATCCGCGCTGTTCAATCGTGTGGTCGGCGAGAACGCGGCGATCGTCAGTGAAGAAGCGGGCACGACTCGGGATCGCCATTTCGCTCGTGCTGATTGGAACGGCCGCTACTTCTGGCTTGTCGACACAGGCGGTCTCACCGACGATCCGCGCATTCCAATGGATCTTGAGATCCGCCGCCAGGTAATGCAAGCGATCGATGAGGCCGATCTTCTCCTGTTCGTGGTTGACGCCAAGAGCGGATTGCATCCGAGCGATTCCAGAGTCGTTGAGCTCCTTCGCGATTCCCGGAAGCCATGGATGCTCGTCGCGAACAAGGTGGATGATCCGAGGTCGACAGACTACTACGAGTTCTACTCGCTCGGAGCCGGCGATCCGTTTCCGGTTTCCGCCGTCAACGGCAAGAATTCAGGCGATCTGCTCGACGAGCTCGTTCAGCGAATTCCTTCGGTTGAGGACGAAGACACAGAATCGCTGCGAGTCGCCGTGATCGGACGTCCGAACGTCGGTAAATCGTCCCTCGTGAACAAGATCATCGGGGAAGAGCGCCTCGTGGTTGCCGAGACTGCCGGCACCACGCGCGATGCAATCGATACGCTGCTCAAGTACCACGGCAGGGACATCATCTTCGTCGATACGGCTGGACTTCGCCGCCAATCCAAAGTCGAAGAAGGCGTGGAGTTCTACTCATCGCTGCGATCCCGTCGCGCGATCGAGCGTGCGGACATCTGCCTCCTCGTCATCGACGCCGTCGACGGTCTGCACAATCAGGATCTCAAGATTGCGACGCTTGCCTGGGAAGCGGGCCGTGGTCTTGTCATCATCGTCAACAAGTGGGACCTCGCAGAAAAGGATACTAACTCGGCCGCGCGATTCGAGAAGGAATGCGAGGAAAAGGCGCCGTATTTGAGATTCGTGCCTTTCATTTTTCTTTCCGCGAAGACGGGGCAGCGCGTCGGTCGCGTGCTCGACATCGTGCTTCAGGTCGATGCCGAGCGGAAGAAGAGAATATCCACGAGTCAGGTCAATTCGCGCCTGGAGGAGCTCGTCGCACGACGTCAGCCGCCTCAGTCAGCCGGGCGCGAAGTGAAGCTCAATTACGCAACGCAGGTGGAGACGACGCCGCCCACGATCGCCGTGTTCGGCAACAATCCGGATCTCGTGCAGGAGCACTATGTTCGCTACCTGCACAATGGATTCAGGGAAGCGTGGGGGTTCACGGGAAGTCCTCTGAGAGTCGTGCTGAAGAGGAAATCAGCATAGATGAGCCCGGCTGTGGGTGTGGTTGTCTCGTACCTAGTCGGCTCCATTCCATTCGCATACCTGGCGGGACGCGCACACGGAGTCGACCTGCGCCGGCACGGATCCGGGAATCTCGGTGCAACGAACGCAATGCGTGTTCTGGGGACGCCCACGGGAATTCTCGTCTACGCTGCAGACACACTAAAGGGGTTTCTTCCCGTGTTTTTCCTGTCGGACAGAACCGCAACAGATCATCCGCAGCTTTGGGCGATCGCGTATGGAGTGGCCGCGATCGCAGGTCACGTGCGTCCGATCTTTCTCCTTGGCCACGGTGGGGGAAAAGGTGTGGCAACCGCCGGGGGCGTCTTTCTCGCTCTGGCCTGGCTTCCTACCGTGATTGCCGCAGCGGTGTTCTCTATAGTTGTTTTCGCACTTCGTTACGTGAGTCTCGGCTCACTGGCTGCGGCGATTGCGCTGCCCATCGGGATCGGAATCTCGAAGGGGTGGACGAACGCAGTGTTCGTAGTCAGCGCGCTGGTGGGAGTGTTCGTGTTCTGGACGCATCGAGCGAACATCAAACGGTTGCGTCAGCGAGTCGAGCCGCGCATCGGTGAATCCCGGCGACCGGCAACACCCTGATGCGCTGTGCGGTGGTGGGTGCCGGCGCGTGGGGCACTGCGCTCGCCGATCTGCTGGCCCGCAACGGTCATGATGTCAGTATCTGGGCGTACGAGCGCGATGTTGTCGACAGCATCAATGACTCGCGACAGAACGTGCGCTTTCTTCCGGGCCACACAATCCATGAACGGGTGCGCGCCGAATCGCAGATTACAGCCGCGGTTGAGAACGCAGAGCTGGCGACACTCGCCGCGCCGTCACACGTGCTGCGCACGGTCGCCCGATCAGCCGCGCCCGCAATGCCTCGGGCCATTCCTGTAGTTGTGGCGACAAAGGGAATCGAAGCAGGATCGCTTGCTCTGATGACCGACGTAGCCGCGGAAGAGCTGCCAGAGGTCACAGTCGTTGCGTTATCAGGGCCGAGCTTCGCAAGCGAAGTTGCCTCACGCCAACCGACTGCTGTCGTGATTGCATCACGCGATGCCGTTGCGGCGCAGCTTGCTCAGCTGACGTTCAGCTCGAATTACTTTCGTGCCTACACACACGACGACGTAATCGGAGTAGAGATTGGCGGCTCATTGAAGAACGTCATAGCAGTGGCTACCGGAATTGCTGATGGCCTTGGCCTTGGATTCAACGCGCGAGCAGCGCTCATAACGCGAGGACTCGCGGAAATGACGCGACTCGGAACGAAGCTTGGCGCAGATGCCGCGACACTCTCGGGCCTCGCTGGTCTTGGCGATCTCGTTCTGACGTGTACGGCCTCGCTGAGCCGCAATCGGACAGTGGGCTTGGAAGTAGGGAAGGGAATTCCGTTATCGAAAGTGCTTGAAGGCCGCGATACCGTCGCGGAAGGTGTGGTCACTACGCGAAGTGCGCGGGCGCTTGCCGCGCGGGAGGGAGTCGAGATGCCAATTGTCGATGCAGTGCACAAGGTGCTTTTCGAAGGGTATTCACCGCGAGGTGTAATCGGGGCACTGATGGCTCGCGAGCTTCGGGCGGAGACCGACTGATGGCATCCGCCGAGCCGGTTCGCGAATTCTTTTCAATGGGCGACGTCTGCGAGCTCACCGACCTCAAGCCCCACGTTCTCCGCTATTGGGAAAGCCAGTTTCGATTCCTGCATCCGGCCAAGAACCGGTCCGGCAATCGCGTCTATCAACGACGTGAGATCGAGCTCATCATGCTCGTGAGGCAGCTGCTCTACGCAGAGAAATACACAATCGATGGAGCTCGCCAGAAGATCGACGAGTATCGGCGCACCGGTGCGCTGCGCTCGGTCGCGAGAGCGGCTCTCGATTCACAGACCATCGAATCCATCGAGACCGACCTCAAGGGCATCATGGCTGCACTCGAGGGTGAAGCTCATAAATGATCGAGCCTATTGTCGTAGTGTTTCCGGCGTACAACGCCGAGAAGACGCTGAGTCCTGTGATCAAGGGACTTCGACAGGTTCTTCCGCGGGCGACGATCATCGGTGTGAACGACGGATCGCTGGACGGCACAAGTGCGCTGCTCCGATCGGTGTGTGACAAGTCTATCGATTTTCCTGCGAACAGAGGGAAGGGCGCTGCGTTGATGACGGGTTTTGCCGCCGCACTCGAGACGGATTGTCGCGCGGTGCTGACGATCGACTCCGACGGCCAGCACGATCCCGCCTTTGCGCCGGCGATTCTGTCTGCGCTCGACACGAGTCATATCTCGATCGGAACTCGTGATCTCACAGGACAGCAGGTTCCGCGTCACCGGCGAATCGCGAACATGATGTCGAGCGCCGCAACGCGGATAGTGTCCGGCGGCGCCGTCGGCGACAGTCAGTCCGGTTACCGCGGGATAAGACGCGAGGTGCTCGAAGAGATTCACGCGACAGGGGACAGATACGAATTCGAAACCGACTTCGTGATCCGTGCCGCTCGTGCGGGGTTCTCGATAACGAATGTACCGATCTCGACGATCTACGGGCCGGCCAGCTATTTCCGTGAATTTCACGATGCCATGCGCGTCATTGGTGTGATATGGAAGCATCGCGCAGGAGCATTCAGAAGGAGATCGAGACGCGCCGTAATTCCGGTGAGCTCGCCGCAGGCGACGAAGGTGTAGGCGGCTTGCGACTCCTCTGCACGAACGACGACGGGATTCTCGCTCACGGTCTGCGCTGTCTCGTAGCAGCCGCCGAGCCGCTCGGCGAGGTTACGGTGGTTGCGCCCGACCGCGAGCAGAGTGCCACGAGTCATTCTCTCACGCTGCACCATCCAGTTCGGCCGATACTTCGCGGCGAGCGGCGCTGGCAGGTCGATGGAACTCCTACAGACTGCGTCATGCTCGCAGTCGAGGCGTTGATGGATGAGCGTCCTGATTTTGTCCTGAGCGGCATCAATCACGGACAGAACATGGGAGAAGACGTCCTCTATTCGGGGACAGTGGCCGCGGCTATGGAGGGGATCTCGATTGGAATTCCGTCAATCGCCATCTCGTTCGCCGGCGGCGACCTGCGTGCGGATACGAGCATGCTCGACAATCAGATCGAGCCGATGACTGCGTTGCTCAAGCACCTTCTCAATCTTCGCGCGTTTCCCGCTAACACTCTTCTCAACGTGAATCTTCCGCCCGTGCGCGGAACAGAGATCAGAGGAGTGCGACTGACGCGCCTTGGCCGCAGGGTGTACTCGGATTCGATCAAGCGAATGCAGGATCCATGGGGCCGGCCGATCTACTGGATCGGGGGCGGCTCGATCGCGTGGTCCGGACACGAGGATTCCGATTTCCGCGCTGTGGAGGAAGGGTACATCTCCGTCACGCCACTTCATCTCGACGTGACGCACCACGCGATGCTCGAGACACCGGAGACCTGGTGGCAGGAACCGTAGACAGACCTGAGTTCCGGGGTCCGCGGCGACGGCTCGTGGAGCTGCTTCACGATCAGGGCTTGCGTGATCTGTCGGTTCTGCACGCCATAGATGAGGTGCCTCGCCATCTCTTCGTTCCGTCGGGCGTTCGGCATCGTGCGTACGAGGATTCGGCACTTCCGATAGGGAATGGCCAGACAATTTCGCAGCCGTCGATTCATGCGCGATACCTCGAGCTGCTGCGACTTACCGGGCGCGAGCGTGTGCTCGAGATCGGAACCGGATCAGGCTATCAAACGGCGCTGCTCGCAAAGCTCGCATCGCAGGTGTTCAGCATCGAGCGTATTGCTCCGTTGCTCGACCGCGCCAGAGAAGTCCTTCAGCAGATGGGAGTGAACAACGTTTCGTTCATGCTTGGTGATGGAACGCTAGGGTGGTCGAGCTTCGCGCCGTTCGACGCGATCCTGGTTGGCGCTGCTGCTCCTGAAGTGCCCACAGCGTACGTCGACCAGCTTGCGGAAGGCGGGAAGCTTCTGATTCCGCTTGGTGGTCGCGATGAGCAGATGCTGTATCTGTTCACAAAACAAGGGGGAGAGCTGGTGAGGGAGTACGTCGCTCCGGTGCGATTCGTGCCGCTTGTCGGCAAAGACAGCTGGGGAGCCTGAGAATGGGTCGTGACGTAACTGGAACTCCCGGACGAGGGACGAAGCTGCATCCGCCTTTCGCGCAGCCCGATCCCGGCCGCCGCGCAGAGCCGGCCGAAGAATCTCTGCCGGTGATGAGCGAGCAGTTTGTGCCGGAGCCAATCGGCGCATCGACCACATGGTCAGCAGAAGAGAATCTGCCATCGATCGATGAATTCCTCGATGATCTTCCGTCGATTGACGATTTCGTCGATCACCGCGAAGAGTGGTCAGACGCCGGCGACTCCGAACAATCGGAGGAGGGATGGGCAGCCGCCGATTGGCAATCCTTCGACTGGCGCGGGGCAGCATCGCTCGGCACAGCGCCTAAGGAGGAGGCAGAAGCGCATGCCGCGTGGTCGAGGACGGATTGGGGAGGCACGGGATCGTCGCGAGACTACGGGGCCGCCACCAGCGCGGCAGAGATCGCGTCGGCGCTCGACACGCTCGCACATCGCATTCGTACCGGCGAAATATCTCTGGAGCAGTTCCGTGGTACACCGCCTGAGGCTGTTATCGCGGCCGCGTTCGCCGCGCTGCTACGCAGCCGGGCGTAACAGCTCAAATGCCGGCGATGCGCCTGCAGGTAATTGGCCGGGTGCAGGGCGTTGGATTCCGCTGGTACATCCGGGTTGCAGCGCGCCGTCTCGATCTGGCTGGATGGGTGAAGAATCTTCCTGACGGGTCGGTCGAAATTGCTGCATCGGGACCGCAGGAACGGCTCGATGAATTCAGGCGGGCGATCACGCGTGGACCCGATGGAGCTCAGGTTTCCACTGTGAAGCCGCTCGATCCAATCGAGGATCTCGAGCACCCTTTCTCGGTAAAGCGATAACGGTCACGTTTGTCTTTGAAAGACCGGAGTATCAAGGCTCATTTCCATGGTCCGGCGTTTGGTTTGTTAGGCTGAGCAAATCCCTCCACCCCGTCCGTATCACTAACGACCGGTTCAAAGCACAGTATGTCTTAATGGGTCGAGCGGTGCGAAAAGGGGAGGCGCATGTGAGAGGAATAATCGCCGCTGCATTGAGCGTTGCACTCGCTATCGGCGCAGGAGCGTGCGCGGACCGAAACCCATCGGGCCCTGACGGTCTGACTCTTAGTGCTCCGTTGGGTATGGTTGTATCGAATCCGCTCGCCGCCTCGAGCAGTGCAAGCTCGATCAGCATGCGCGGTTCAGTAGGCGTCTCAACGACTACGGTCGCCTACGTTTCGGCGGCACCGGGAACATTTCCAGATGTAGCCTCGATCGACGTTCGCAACGAGACAAGATCCGGCGTCTCGAAAGCAGTGATCATGCGCGACGGTGGATTCGATCCGGTTGGGATCGATGCAGACGTCGGAGATGAGCTCTCGCTCAGGTTGATACTGAACGCCGGCGGGTACGCGACAGTGAACGTCAAAGTTCCTCCGCGTC
>DATBRZ010000166.1:0-14985 GCA_036560025.1 Gemmatimonadaceae bacterium
TGCGCACGAATCCTCCGAAGGGTCGCATCGATGTTGCACTGAACGTCCAGGTATTGGTCGTGTTCAGCGAGCCGGTGGATAAGTCCAGCGTTACGGCAGGGTCGTTCGCGTTGGTCCGGGACGGGAATCCGGTGAGTGGCCGGGTGCAGCTGTCCGACGACGGGTTGAGCGCGCAATTCATTTCGGACAGTCCGCTACAACCGCTGACCACATATGTGCTTCTGATTGGGGCTGGAATACGCGATCTGGATGGCGATGCGTTGGCCGATGCGCCCACCGTATCCTTCACCACTGAGGCCGGCATCGGCAGCATCGTTGTGACCACTGCGACAACAGCGCCCACCAGCGCTGACCTTGATGATGATGGGTACCAGGTGACCATCGATGACATGCCCGTACAGTCCATCGGCGTCAACGGCACACTCAGAATCCCGGAGATAGCGGGCGGACCGCATTTAGTGACGCTGAGTGGCGTCAGTGGAAACTGCACGTTGGCGGATGCGTCGCGACGCGCTGACGTGACTCCAGGATCGACGACGACGATACGGTTCGACGTTGCATGCACGCAGCGGCCCAAACTTGCGGGAATGATGGCGTTCGTCTCCGAGCGTGACGGGAACTCGGAGATCTATGCGGGTAACGCTGACGGTTCGGGCGTCGTACGCCTGACGAACAACCTCGCCGCCGATATCGATCCCGCTTGGTCGCCTGACGGTACGCGGATCGCCTTCGCGAGCGACCGCACCGGCAGCTGGGACATTTACATCATGAATGCGGACGGCTCGAACGTAGTGCGGCTGACGGACACTGGATTAAACGAGTCGCCGGTGTGGTCGCCAGACGGCGGAAGCATCGCATTCTCAAGCCTACGCGGCGGACAATTCGGCATCTACGTGATGAGCGCGCACGATAACGGGTCAATGCCCAAACGCATCGGCTATGATCGTGGCTGGAATGCTCACCCGACGTGGTCACCCGATGGAAGCAAGATCGTCTTCGTGAGCGACTGGCGGGGCTTCGATTTCGCGTATGATCTCTACGTTATGAATGCCGACGGCTCGAACATCGAGCCTCTGATCCTCGGACCATTTTTCGCGCCGGATCAGACGTACTACTTCCAACCGGCCTTCTCGCCCGATGGCGGCAAGATCGCGACGGTCGTCTGCAAGTGGGCGTTCGACAACTGCTACCCGCAAAGCTCTGTCGCGGTAGCTAACGCCGACGGCTCGGCTTTGACAACTATTGTGCAGTCGGCAGGGTATTCGAGTCCGACATGGTCGGCGGACGGCAATGTCATTGCGTTTTCGACCCGGCAGTGTCGCGAATGCGTGGGATCGATCCGTTATGTGCGCGTGGACGGCAGTGCCAGCGGCGTGATCTTTTCGGAGGCCCATAGCCCTTCCTGGCGGCCTTAATGGCTTGGAGCGGTTGGTGCGAAAGGGGAGGCTCAGTGAGAGGAATTATCGCCGCCGCATTGAGCGTTGCACTCGCTATCGGCGCGGGAGCGTGCGCGGACCGAAACCCATCGGGCCCTGACGGTCTGACTCTTAGTGCTCCGTCGGGTATGGTTGTATCGAATCCGCTCGCCGCCTCGAGCAGTGCAAGCTCGATCAGCATGCGCGTTCAGTAGGCGTCTCAACGACTACGGTCGCCTACGTTTCGGCGGCAGTCGCGAGTTGTTGACTGGTCGCCCGACGGGACCGACCTGGTGATCGCTGCACACGCGAGCCTTGCAATTGTCAACGCGCGGTCGGGCACTATTCGTCAAGTCATCCCCGACGCGTACGATCCCGCTTGGTCGCGCGCGATAACCAAATGACCTACGCAGTGCTCGCTTGCCGACGTTTCGGGCGCGCCCTCTCTCGCCTGCAGTGCCGTGAGCAATTCTCTCCGCGATTGTCGTATCAAGTATAGAAGCGGAATTGAATCAGGTCAGTTGTGTCATACTGAACTCCGGAGAGAACATGCGGAAGAAGCACCGAGTCACTCTGCGCTGTGTCGTTCTGTTGAGCGCCGCCACTATGCTGGCCTGCGCCGACGCGCCCACAGTACCCTCAGAGAGCATCGCACCTGCGGCCGAAGCCGCCGTGCATTTCTGGGATGCGCTAGCGACCACGAGGTGGAACCTGCGCGCGACACAGTTATTCCGGACGACGAGTCCGCTCCCGCCGAATGGGCAGGCGTGGGCAAGCCGCACACTGACCTATCTCTCGATTGCACAGTACCGTGCAGCCCTCGCCGCGACAGCTCCGTCAAATCGTTCCAAACGCCCGTCAGTGTCAGCCGCCGTCGCTCGCGCGTCTGTAGATATGTTGACACGTTTTTACACGCAGACCCCGGGCTATTCGCCGCCATCGACGATCCCCGCAGCACTCGAGCAGATGCTCGTCGCCGACCGGAGCGAGTCGGCGTGGCCAGGTGAAGCGAACACGGATGTCACATTGGGCGACGCACTCGGAATGCAAATCGCGCAGGCCGTGTGGAATCAAGCGCAAGCTGATAACTATAACGCGGCGTCGACGCTGACGAATTTCGCTGCTCTCCAAACCACGCGTCCGATCGGTCCAGCGTACTGGGTTCCTTCGGGCGCCCCTGTCCGATCGCTCTGGGGAGTCAGACCCTTCTTCCTCG
This sequence comes from Gemmatimonadaceae bacterium, assembly GCA_036560025.1. GTDB lineage: Bacteria > Gemmatimonadota > Gemmatimonadetes > Gemmatimonadales > Gemmatimonadaceae > UBA4720. The sequence continues at coordinate 2,632 of DATBRZ010000166.1, forward strand.
AAACGGACGACCTCCTGCTTTCGCCGCCTCCGCCGAATCTGGCAGGTTTGCAAGCAGGTGCCGCCTTCGTCGTCACAACAATGACCGTGGGCTCACCAGCCAAACTCGCTTCGCAGGTGAGCATTGCAAACCTGTGGAACAAGGTTCCGCCGAACGGACCGTTTACCGCCGGCGAGTGGAATCAGAAGGCGGATTCGCTGATCCAATTGTATCATCGCACGGAGGTCGAAGCGGCGCGCATTCTTGCCTATGCGAATGCGGCAGCTTTCGATTCCCAGATTGAATGCTTCACAACGAAGTACACGTACTGGGTGGCGCGGCCCGCGCAGGTCATTGCCACGATCGTGCCAGTATTCGCCACTCCGAACCATCCGTCGTATCCGTCGGGCCACTCCTGCATCTCGGCCGCATTCGGCGCATACCTGTCGAGCGTGTTTCCCGACAGCGACACGAAAAACTGGCTGGCATCGCAGGTCGATGAGGCGGGCTGGTCGCGAATCTACGCGGGCATCCACTATACCTTCGACATCGATGCGGGGTACGGAGTCGGGTCGCGTGCGGCGGCGAAGGCTCTCGTCGGCAAGCTCGAAGGCGAATGAAGCTGGCATCATCACTCGCCAGCGAACAGCAGCGACTATCTGGCAATTCGCCGGATAGTCGCTGTGTGTATTTCAAGCCTTATTTGACCGTAAAGTCCTTGGTGCCAACCGACACACCATTCAGACGCACCGCCGCGCGCGACTTCCGAAGGGCGGGAGTGAGTGAAGCTGAGATCATGCGCCTTTGCGGATGGAAAACCCGGGATATGTTTGATCGCTACAACATCATTGACTCAGCGGATCTATCTCGCGCCGTCGCTCAGAGATTCAACGGCAAACAAGCGGCAAACAACTCGGTAGAAGTAACAGGAGTCAGTCAGCTAAGTCGTTAAGTTTCAACGTCGCCCCCGTAGCTCAGATGGATAGAGCAGCGGTTTCCTAAACCGTTGGCCGGGTGTTCGAGTCACCCCGGGGGCATTCGCTTCCGCCGGTTTGCTCGAACGGAGATAACCTTCAGTCAATTAAGAAATGCCCGCTTCTCGTTCAATTCCGCCAAGATCGCAAGTCTCCCAGGACCGGTCCGAAGGTATGTACGACTGGTTCATGCTCCATCAACGCGAGGTGACATGGGCCGTCGGCGCGATAGTGGTCGTTGGGGCAGGATTTTGGTTCTACAATCGCTCGGGGAGCCTCAAGGAAGAGCGTGCCGAGCGTGCGTACTACACGGCGCAGCAGTCCGTTCAGTCGGGGAATTACCCGGCCGCTGAATCGGAGCTGTCAAAAATGGCCACGCGATACGAGGGAACTCGCGGTGGCATCCAAGGCCGGCTTGCACTGGCTCAGATCCTTTTCGACCAAGGCAAATACCAGCAGGGCATCAACGAGCTCAAAGCCGACAAGGGTGCCCTCGAGTCCAAAGATTTCGGTTCGGCTGCCCATATGATCCTTGCCGCGGGCTATGAGCAGCTCAAGGGCTACAAGGCGGCGGCGGACGAATACGACGCGGCCGCAAAGGCGGCCCGATTCGATCAGGATCGCCAGCGGTATCGGCTTTATTCGGCGCACGCTCGGCTCATGGCTGGCGACACGGCGGCAGCGAAGCGGATTTACACCGAGCTTGGTGCGGATTCGAAAGGCGTCGTAGCCGGTGAGGCTCGAGTCAGGCTAGGCGAGCTAACTCCGGCGTTGGCTCCGAAGAGTTAGGCCTAGGCGGGGCTACAGGCGGGGCATCGAACCCATAAATCCAAACCGCCAGCAACAACGTATAATATATGTTATGTAAACCAACCCTGGTGGAGAAATGTGGAGAAACGCTTCTCGCTCTCTCGCTTGTGGTTGGGTAACTGACTGCCGTCGAAGGACTTGAGGCTCGCGAACGACCTTCAGACGGTCCTAATCCGGATCAGTCGACGCTAGGCGAGCGATCCCGTAAAGACGAGCTCGGCATCGCCTCTAAGTGACGGGATCCATCGCGTTCCATCATGCCGGATCGTTACGACAAGGTCGCGTCCTGATCGGGTTCTCAGGATGACCGGACTCTCGGCCAAGCCCCAGGCGATGAGAAGGATCGCCGAGGCGACCGCGCCGGTGCCGCACGCAAGCGTTTCGCCCTCAACGCCGCGCTCGTAAGTCCGAACGATCCACTTCCCCTCTGAGCTCGCCAAAAAATTGACGTTGGCTCCGTCAGTGAGCGCCGGGTGCCTTCGGATCTCAGAGCCTCGCTCGACTATCGGCGCTGCGTCGATCGAATCCATGACTACCGCCACATGCGGAACGCCGACTCGGGCGAAGCCGAGTGCCGATTCATCGGATCGTCGCGGAATGGAACCAAGCTGAGGACTCACCTCGACGACGGGCTCCAGGTCGATTTCTGGGCTGCCGTTGACGAGACGCGCCGGAATAACGCCTGCATCAGTCCGGATCCGCAGATCGCCATTGGGCACACGGCCGGTTCGCTCGAGAAGCCGCATGGTGCAAAGCGTCGCATTGCCACAGAGCTCGCCGAGCGAGCCGTCACTATTGTAGTAGCGAATCGTTGCGCCATCACCGACGGCGCGAAGCAGAACGATTCCGTCAGCGCCAACACCGGGTCCCCGCGCGCAAAGCCGCCTGATGACTGGTTCGGAGGAGAGCTCGCCTGCGTCACCGTCTGCGAGGTCGAAGAAGATGAAATCATTCCCCGAGCCGCTCAGCTTCCAGAATCTTCTTCCGGAGCTTGTCAGACCTGCCTCGTTATCTGCCACCATCGGAGGCGCCAGACCATCCACACGGCTTCTCTGACGATTTTCTTTGACATCTTGCTCGATCCTTCGAGGCGATCGACGAAAACGATGGGAATCTCGACGATTCGAAATCCCTTCCGCCACGCGCGAAAGGTCATCTCAATCTGAAACGCATACCCATTCGATCGAACGTGACTGAAGTCGATCGACGCGAGCAGCTCGCGCCGGTAGCACCTGAACCCGGCGGTCGTGTCGAAGATCCGCAGTCCCGTCACCACACGCGCGTAGATGTTCGCGAAGTAGCTCAGCAAAAGCCGGCTCATGGGCCAGTTCACGACGTTGACCCTTCCATCCTGGTACCGCGATCCGATCACGAGATCGGCGTTCTCGATTGCCTCGAGAAATCCGGGCAGACGATCGGGAGAGTGCGAGAAATCGGAGTCCATCTCGAACACCAGGGCATATCCGCGGTCGAGAGCCCACTTGAACCCAGCAACGTAAGCTGTTCCCAGGCCTAGTTTTCCAGATCGGTGCAGCACATGAACACGAGGATTCGCAGCGGCGATTTCGTCGACCACTGCCCCGGTGCCGTCCGGCGAGCCGTCATCCACAACGAGCACTTCGAGCGATGGATCCTGCAAGAGAATCGCCGGAATCAGCCGCGGAATGTTGTCCTTCTCATTGTAAGTTGGAACGATCACCAGCGCGCGATCAGCCAATCCGTCTCCGTTCGTTGAAAACGCCCCACGTTACTGCAGCGAGTGAAAATAGCAGCGCCAGTGCTGTAACAAGCCTTCCTGTTTCGTACGTTCCGCTTCGAAACTCCAGATTGACGTGCCGTGCACCAACCGGGAGACCAACGCCCATCAGCGTATAATCGACCCGTCCAACGCGCGCCGGCTTTCCGTCGACAAGAGCCCGCCAACCAGGATAGAAGTTCTCGCTGACGACGAGCGCCGAACCCGCCGGCGCGGCCGAGGTCAGCTCGAGTGCAACGCTCCCGGGAGCGTATCGCGTCACGACCACCGGCAAATCGAGAGGCGGCGGCATCTCGCGGAGCGAATCCACTACCGCAACCGTCGCTTCCGGCGCAAACAACGCTGCACTACCCACATCGAAACGACGATCCAGGATGGTTCGCAACACGGCGTCGTCATCAGCCTTCACCGCAGCCGTTGTAACCCATGCGTAAGGATTCTCACCCGGAAGTCGGAAGAGATATGTCTGCAATCCCGATGATTCCTTCACGGGGCCGATGACCCAGTTTGCTCCGCGAAACACCGACGCACCATCGGGAATGTTCGTGAGGACGAACTTTGCGTTGAGCAGGTGCCAGGCGTTGGGGTTCACTATTTCCCGATAGCCGTCGTCCTTATTGAGCAGCTTGTCATATCGCCCGATTTCGTTTCCGTGGTAACCCAGGACTGAGCGCACTCCATGCACCATCAGCCCGTCGCCGTCCATGTTGGGCGATCGCACTCCGGTCTGAGTGATCTGAAACGCGATCACACGTGCAGGCTGCGTTTCACGTTTGAGGCGATCGGTTATTGCGCCACTCGCGAACAGCTGCGACGCCGGCGCGGCAAATATCCAGTAGTGTCGGAGAATTGACCAAAGATCGGCCGCAACCAGGAGGCACAGCGCCCATCCCCCGGCGATCTGCGGAATCCGGCGACGTCGAAGAAGGAGAAATACCGCAGCGGTAAGAAACGCAAAGCCGAATGACCGCCACGCGCCGCGTGTAACGTTCACCGCGTTTGCAACTATCGCGTCCGTCATGTCGTCGGGAGCGATGCTCTCAGCGATTGTCGACAAAGTTCCGCTCACAGCCAGCCCGACTACGACGGCGGCGAACGCAAGCCACGCGAAAGCATATATTGGGCTGACTCGGCGCTCGATCGCCCGCTCTACGCCCGCTGCAGAAAGCGCCGCAAGCGCAAATGATCCGATGAAGAAAAAACTGTCTGGCGCTCGGAAATACTTCGTTCCTGGAATAACCGCGAACGGGATCTTGTAGAAGGGAGTATGGCCGCCGAGCGACCAGAGCAATGCAACGATGAGAATTGTCGTCCAGAAGATTACCTGTCGCCGCCGCGGATCCGCTCGAACGCCAATGAATCCGGCGCCCGCCAGCATCAGTACGACTACGCCGACATAATCGCTGTGATACCGCACTGCGTTCTCACCCCAGTACCACTCGAGCATTCCTGTGAACTGCGGCAGGTAGACGTCAAGTAATTCCTTGGGCGGCCATGCAAACGATGTTGCTGTCGCGTATCCCGCCACTCCTCGGGCTCTCGGAGACCAGCTTACATACTCTTGAACCGGGAGATATTGAATCGCGCCTATCGCCATTCCGATTGCGACCGCTGCGAGTGCGGCTCCCAGCCGGAGCACCACTGTTCGCTTCGGCAGATCGGCTTTTCGAGTGAGCGTGACTCCGAGGAACAAGGCGTAGGCAGCCGATGCCAGCAGCAGATATTGAAGTACCTGAGGGTGCGGACTGAGAACTCCAAGGCCAACGGTAAGCGCCAGAACGCCCCACGCCCACTTTCGACCGTCACGAATGCCCAGAAGCAGCATCCAGATCGTCAGCGGGAAGAGGGCGTTGACGAACAGCTTGCCGTCGTGTCCCGGCGAAACCATCGAAGCGAGCTGGCCGCTCATCATGTAGGTGATTCCGCCGAACAGTGAGCCGTAGAATCCCCAACCGCTCGCACGCAGGAACCGGAAGGTGAACAGACCGGCGAGAAAAAGATGGATGATGAATCCCCACGTCATGGCGACATCGGTGGGAAGCACTATCCTCAGCAGAAACGTCGGGTAGAAAATGTCGCCGTGCATTGCAGCGACATATGGCATGCCGCCGAACAGATACGGATTCCACAGCGGAAAGTGACCGTAGTTGCGAAGAGTCTGCGCAGCGAACTCGCGGAACGCGTAACCGGCGATGTATTGGTCGCTGTTCGGGCCGGCGAGGAACTTCCCTGCCAGCGCCGGATACGCGAGAGACATCGTGCACAGTGCCAGGATTGCAGCTGCACACCATCCTTCTGGATGGGGCGCTTTGAGACTGACAGCAGGTATCGGTGGCGGTGCTTCGGTCGGAGGCTCCGCAATCGGGCCGGATGCCTCCTCGGGAATGTCTACCTCGGCATGTTCCGGGTGGGCTCCCATTCAGGCGGGCTTCGCAGCCAGAACCTGCGCGTAGACGCGCGCGTAGTTTCGCGCGACGGATTCCGGAGCAAAGCTCGACAACGCGTGCATGCGCCCCGCTCTGCCGAGAGTATTCGCTCGATCCGGATCAGCGAGCACCTCATCGAGCGCTGCCGCAAGGGCGGAAGAATTTCCTGGCTCCACGAGAATACCAGTGGAGTTGTCTCGAATTACGTCGGTGAGTCCGCCGGAGCGGAATCCGACGACCGGGGTCTCGCAGAGGAGCGCCTCGACGGCAACGAGTCCCAGTCCCTCATCGGTTGATGGCACTACGAGCGCGCTCGCAGACGCATACAGTGCGGCGAGCTGGTCCTGCGTGAGCTGACCGTGCCACGCGACGCGACCGTTCAATGCGAGATCGCGAGCCAGACTGCGTAGATCGTCACGAGAGCTCCCTTCTCCGACAATGTCGAGCATTGCCGGTTGTCGCATCTCAGCCAACGCACGCAACAGGTGATCGACTCCCTTCTGGGGCGTCAAACGTCCGACGAACAGGAGACGCGCTTTTTCGCGTCCGTTTCGAGGAACGAAACTGTCGGTGGCGGCAGGCATTGGGAGCACTTCGGGACTCGCCGATGGCACGAGTTTCTTCACCTCGCGTGACAGCCACGTCGAGACCGTCGTGACCGCCGCCGAATGCTGCAGCACATGCCGGAATAGGGGGCGGCTCACAGCGACGCTTCGTGCGAGTCGAACGTCGGTGCCATGCAGCGTCGTCACGAGCGGACGATGAGACATGCGTGACAGCCAGGTGCCGATTACTCCGCTGGGAAACCACCAGTGCGCGTGGATCACATCCGGCTCGAATGAGCGGCGCGCCCGCACGGCACTTACGAAATCAGAGCCGAGGAAGCTGACGAGAGCGAGTCGCGCTCTCCACGAGGATGCGACATCCTGAGCCATGTTACCCGTGTACGCGAGTCGTTCGAGTCTCCGCGGTGCATAACGGAACCGCTCGACCGTAACACCATCCATCACTTCGGCCGGCGGAAGACCGCGCGCGGAGGGCGCAACGACGTGCACCTCAACGCCTTCCTTCGACAGCGCAGATGCAAGACGAAGGATGAACGAGCCCGCTGCGTCCCCCGGCCTCCTGGGGAACGAGTGGGTGAGGAACAGAACGTTCACGCTGTCAGGATTTGTCGAGGGATTCCTGGCCCTGCGCGAGCTCGTCGAATCTCGCGCGCAGCTCGCGCATTTCCGCGCGTTGCGCGGCGATCAGCTCTCCGATCAATCCGGTCGCAAAGAACACGCTGCCGAGCAGCAGGCAGGTCTCGACGAGATTGATGAGTGGTCTGAATCCTTCACCGGCGAACACACGCCAGAGAATCGCGAATACGCCAACGACAATTCCGATCAGGAACAGCGCCGCCCCCACTAGCCCGAAAAGAAGCAGCGGCTTCTTGGCAAAGCGAAGCTCGAACCACACCGCCAGCATGTCGAGTGCTCCGACTGGAATGCGGCCGATTCCGAATTTGGATTTTCCTGCATGCCGCGGATACAGCGGAATCGGCACTTCGGTGACGGTGAATCCCTGCGCTGCTGCCATCACGACCATGTACCGATGCCAATCGGGCCTGAGCGGAAGCGACTCCATCACTTCGCGCGTGTAGGCCTTGACGGAGTTGAGATCCCGCACGGGAACATTGAACAGCGATCGGCTGAGTCTGTTATAGACACTGGACACGAACGCCTTCTCGTATTCTCCTTCCTTGAAACCGGCGACGATGTCCGACGTGCCGGCGAGCACCGGTGCAACGAGGCGCGGAATGTCTTCGGGCCGGTACTGAAGATCAGCCGGATAAAACACGAGCACGGATCCGCGCGCGGTGAGATATCCTGTTCGAAGTGCGTCCGCGATTCCGCGGCCGGTTCGATGGCGCACGGCGCGAAGAAACGAATACTGTGCCCCCAGTGACTCGAGGACTTCCCACGTCGAGTCGATCGATCCATCGTCGACCACGATGAGCTCGTATTTTCCGGGCTCTGCCGCGAACATGGCGGCGGCTTCCTCGACGAACAACGGGAGATTCTCCGCTTCGTCTTTTGCGGGGACGAGCACGCTGACTACGGGACGGCCCGCTGGGACGGTGGCTGCACCGCGAACGAGAGGGGCGGCGGCGCGCGCCAGCGTCATACCCGCTTTCGCATCCTTGCCGAGAGCACTCCGAGCTGATCGCGGTACTTGGCAACGGTGCGGCGCGCGATCTGAACGCCGCTCTCACGAAGTATGTTGACGATCGCCTGGTCCGTCAGTGGATGCCGCGGATCTTCTTCCTGCACGAGCTTCTCGAGCTGTGCCTTGATGCCGCGCGCGGAAACATCATCTCCGTCTGCTGTGGCAAGGCCCGACGAGAAGAAAAACTTGAGCGGCAGCACTCCGCGCGGAGTCTGCACGAACTTCTCGTTCGTCACGCGGCTCACTGTCGACTCGTGCATGTTGATCACTTCGGCGACCTCGCGAAGCGTCAGCGGCTTCAGGTACTGAACGCCTTTCTCGAAGAAATCGCGCTGCCGGTCAACGATGTAGTTCATCACCTTGAGCATCGTCTGCCGCCGCTGCTCGATTGCCTGGATCATCCAATTAGCGGAGTTCAGCTTGTTCGAGATGAATTCCTTGTTCTCACCCTCGAACTTCTTCTTGTCCCGCGCGATTTCCTGATACGCCTTGCTGAGCTTGAGACGCGGAAGATTGGCGTCGTTGAGAAAGACGTGATATTGCCCGTCGATCTTGTCGACTATCAGGTCGGGAATGATGTAGTTGTCGTCGCCGCTGCTGTAACGGAGCCCGGGCTTCGGGTCGAGCTTGGCAATCTCATCGGCAGCTTTCTGCACGTCCGAGGCGCTGATGCCGAATCGCTTCGAGATCTCACTCCAGCGGTGCGCGATCAGCTCGTCGAAGCAGTCCTTCACGAGTCTGTACGGGAGTGACTGCTCGAGTCCTGCTTCCTGAAGCTGAAGCAGGAGACACTCACGAAGGTCGCGCGCGCCGACACCGGCAGGATCGAGCCCCTGCACGGTTTTCAGCATCGCCGCGCCCTCTTCCGCGGTGTAGAGCGGAAGCTCTTCGTCAGCGCGTCCTTCTTCTTCAGCGGCGCGGGTCACCAGCTCGTTCAGAGATGCCACAATCTCTTCGACCGGCGTTGCGAGGTACCCATCATCGCCGATGTTGCCGATGAATTCGTCGGCGAGGACCATCTGCCGCGGTGTCAGCTCGAGCAGGCTGATCTGATCGCGAAGGTGATCGGAGAGGTCACGCGTCGCGACCGTGACCGGCTCGTAGTATTCGCGCTCCTCGTGCTCTTCCCGCCTGCCGCCCGCCGTATCGAACCCGTCGAGGAGGATCTCCTCCCAGTCGATCTCATCGCGGCGCTCTTTCTCTTCCTCCTGAGTCTCCTCCTGAGTCGCGGCCTCGGTGTCGGCCGTCTCCTCCTCCTCATCCTCTTCTTCAACGAGATCCAGAAACGGATTATTCAGGAGCTCCTGCTTGAGATGCTGCTGAAGATCGAGAAGCGGCATGTACAGCAGATCCATCGCCTGGTACAGGCGTGGATTGATCTTCAGCTCCTGGCGGAGCTGAGTCGACTGGCTGATGCCGGATTTCACGAAACGGCCTCCGCCACCGCGAGGTGAGAGAAGCGCTCTCGCAGTCGCGCCGTCAACGTCGGTCCGAGATAGATGTCCGCGACCGTGTCGTCGAACACAAGCTCCCGAACCGTTCCCGATACCTTCACCTGTCCATCGAACATGATGTACGCGCGGTCCACGATGTCGAGGGTCTGCTCGACGTTGTGATCGCTGATGAGCACGCCGATTCCGCGGTGCCTGAGCCCCGCAACGATTGTCTGAATGTCGTGCACTGCGATTGGATCGACTCCCGCGAATGGCTCGTCAAGCATCATGAACTTCGGATCAGTGACGAGTGCCCTCGTAATCTCCAGACGACGCCGCTCGCCGCCTGATAGCGCGTACGCCTTGTTCTTTCGGAGGCGTTTGATGTTCAACTCATCGAGCAATTGTTCCAGGCGGCGATGTCGCTCCGCGCGGGAGAGCGGCAACGTCTCGAGTATGGCGAGAATATTGTCCTCAACCGAAAGCTTCCGGAAGACGGAAGGCTCCTGGGACAAATAGCCGATTCCGTGTCGCGCTCGCTGAAACATCGGCATCGATGTGATATCGCTGCCGTCGAGAAAGATTCGCCCCGCCTGCGGCTCGATTAACCCGACGATCATGTAGAACGTCGTTGTCTTCCCCGCTCCATTGGGCCCAAGCAATCCGACGATTTCCCCCTGCTGGAGGCGCAAGCCAACATCGTTTACGACTGCGCGGCGTCTATACGTTTTGCGCAGACCGCGAGCTTCGAGGATGCTGCCCGACGGAGCCGGATGGATCTCGTGGATGTGCTCAACCGCAGCCTGCTCTCCCGACTGGCGGATCGCCTCCGGAAGCTCTTCGCGGTTCGGCGCAAGCTGCGCCCAGATCGACTCAGTGAAGTGGACGAACGCTCCGCCGTCACGAAGGTCGTGCGGCAGCTTCGCCAGCGCGCCTTCGCTGGCGAGACGCGGAAGGACCGAGCCCGCGAGATAACTCCGCACCTCGTCGAGGCTGAGACGCCCTGCTTCTCTTTCCGCGTCCATGCCCTGTGCGCGGAGACCCCGCAGGTACGCGTCGCGATAGCGGATCGCAACGTTATCGAATGATGCATTGCCGGCTGCGTCTGCCTCTCGAATGAGTGCGCCAAGCGCAATGGCGACCGACCGCTCGTCACCCGATAGACTCCGGATCAGCTCACGGATTCGAGGAGGAAAGGCTTGCGGGCTCACGGCACGTCCCGCTTCGTCTGGGATTTTGGAGCGGGTGTCTTAACCTCTGTCTTGCCGCCGGTTTTCGGCGGCGTCGTTGTCGGCGTTGGCTGAGTCGGACGAGACGCTCCAGGAATCGCGGAGCGTCCTCCCTCTTCTGTCTCGGATCCACCTGGCTCGAGGTATACGCCCGCCGCCTGCTCGACGACATCCACCGTGTTCACTTCACCCTCGGTGAACGATACGGTGATGATCTTCCCGCGAACGTAGTTGATGCTCGGCTGGCTGCGGACGACGGTGTTGCTCTGGAGCTGGTAGAACGAGCTCGCGTCGCCGGTCGCTACGATTTGACGCGGACGAGGCTTCGTTTCGCCTTTGGCCGTCGCGACAGGATCGAACTGCGCGATTATCGACTCACCGCGCATCCAGTCACGCTCGGTCGATTCGATTCGCGCAGTATCGGCAACACTGTTCACATACGCGTCCCGCATTGCACGCACTTCACGCAGCACTTGCCCAGGCATCACGGCGTCGATCGAGTCGGCAATGATCTCGCGCTCGGGTGATACGGCCTTCGCGCGAGACCGCGACCCCCACGCCATCACACGCTGCAGCTGATTGTCGCGGACTCTCAGATCGACGGAGTCAGCGAGCAGCTCCAGATCCTGACTGATTACGCGACCGCCCGGTGTTGCGACAACCCGCCACAGGATTCGTTGACGGGAGTAGAGATCGATGGTTCCGCCCGCGAGCGAAAAGGGACGGCCGGTGCGGCTTTCCACCGTCGGGGTCTTGGTCAGCTGCACGAACTCGTGCTCACTATCGAGCATCGCGGAGTCGCTCCGCGAAATCATGTCAGGCTTCGTTATCTCTACTCGGCCCGACGCGTAAACGAGGTTGTCGCCTTCAGCCGTGATCGCGTTTGCCAGCACATCGACAGGCGCTCCGGGTTTTCCCTGTGCATCCGTCTCGATCAGCTTCATGCGCGGCCTGCCAGTAGCGACAGCGCGCGCGAGCGGCCGCGTGACTGTGACCCGGTAGTAGTCCATCTCGGGTCCGGTCATTGTCGTCCCGCTTCTCAGCGTGACGTCGACATTGCCTTCGGCGTGCAGGCGATCCTCCAACTGATAGTAAGTCATGCGCTCTGAATTGACCCGCGCGCGCGGCTCGCTGTAGTGGACGTGACCAATCAGGTAGAGGACGCCCTGCTCCCCGTAATATTCGGCGCTGTCTGCAACCAGCGTGTTTCCCTGCCCTTCACAGTGATACGTGACACCGCCGCCCTGAAACGCGTTGTACTTGCCGCTCGGTAATTGCTCGAGTCGCGTGCGAGGCTCGGTGCGGCTCTCGAACTGGAGAACGCACTGCTGCGGCTCCTGGGCGACAGCTCGCTGCGGGACGGCGAGCAACACCGCCATAACCGGAATGGCGCCGCAACATATGCGTGGCATGCGTCGCGTCATTGACCCGGCAGCGTTACCGCGCCCATCGACCCCTCGCGCGTCTTCAGGATTCGCACATTCTGCATGTTGGGATCAGATCGGAATCCCACACCCTCGAGGCTGCGGCCCGGCT
>DATBRZ010000167.1:0-54871 GCA_036560025.1 Gemmatimonadaceae bacterium
AGGAGCACACCGAGCACCGGAAGCGGGAACACTTCAACGACGCGCTGAAATCCATCCGCGAGAAAAAGACCGGTGAAGAGGTACAGCGAACCGTAGATCAGCAGCGATCCACCCGTGCGTGCACCGAACGTGTAATGTCCGGCGATTCCTCCCGATCCGTGACATGTCGGCAAACCACCGAGCCATGGGTTTACCAGATTCATCGATGCGTACGTGAAGCTCAGCTTCCGCACGGTGATCCCTCGTTCGGGAAAGAGATCCTCGGTGATCTGTCGCGTGGCGAGAATCGAATTCCCCAGCGATAGCGGAATTTGCGGTATCGCGAGCACGAGGAAGCCCGTTGTTATGTCAGCAATTGATAGAGTGCGAGGCTCCGGCAGCGAAAACCCGATGCTGCCGGCCAAATCACTCGCCGACAAACGGAATATGGCCGCGTATGCGACTCCAAGCGCAATCGCGAACAGCGCCGGCGGGTAGCGACGGTTCCCGAGCAGCAGCACGATGATCGTGAACGCGATTCCAGCAAGCACCCAGCCGCGCGCGCCGTCGTGTGGTACGTAGTCCCGCAATGCGAGCAACGCGAGCTGTATCCCCAGTCCCAGCTGCAGTCCTCTCACAACAGCCTTCGGAACCACGCGAGCCAGCAGGTCGATCCCGCCTGTCAGCGAGAGCACGAGCATCACTGCGCCGATTGCGAGTCCGCCGCCGAACAGCGTCGACGCCGCGACGTGTCCGGTGATGACGATCACCGCCACCGCCTTGAGCGGCTGAACCGCCATCGGGATTCCGTAAAGGAGTCCCGTAGCGTACTGCATCAAACCAAACATGATCAGCACGCTCGCGGAGTCGAGCTGCGCAGCGAGGATCATTCCGGTGATCAGCGGCAGGTCAGTGCCGATATCGCCGAATGCGCCCGCTAGTTCGTTCCGATCAAATCGTATGCGACTCGGCATTTAGTATCATGTTGGTACTAAACGGAACCGGAAGGCTCCTAACTGTCCTTAAGCTTGTGCAGTCGATTGCACTGATGAACCAAAAAAACGGAACAACTGCAAACTCACAACGTTTGCAGTGGTTATGGTCCTTACGCCGGTCGTATTCCCACCCTGTCTTTATATTGTAGCCCTATGCCGGACTACACCGTAGAAATCGAGGGCGTCACCAAGCGCTACAACCAGCACGTGGCGGTGAAAGACCTCTCGCTGCATGTGCCGCGCGGCTCGGTCTATGGCCTTCTTGGCCCGAATGGAGCGGGAAAGACGACAACGATCCGGATGATGCTCAACATCATCGCTCCGGACGAAGGCTCTATTCGCATTCTCGGATCGCCGTTCACCGACCCGAAGATCACCGATCGCATCGGATACCTCCCGGAAGAGCGCGGCCTTTATCGAAAGATGCAGGTGCGCCGCATTCTCCGGTTCCTGGCGGCATTGAAAGGAGTGAAGGGACATGACGCCGATGTCCGAATAACGGAGTGGCTCGAGCGTCTCGATCTCCGAAATGCCGAGAAGGACTGGGGACTGGCGAAGATCGACGAGCTGTCGCGCGGAATGCAGCAGAAGGTTCAGTTCATCGGCACCCTGCTTCACGATCCCGATCTGGTGATTCTCGACGAGCCGTTCAGCGGTCTCGATCCGATCAATTCTCAGGCGCTCAAGGACGTGATCGTCGATCTCAAGCGACGCGGCAAGACGGTGATCTTCAGCACGCATCTCATGGATAATGCCGAGCGACTCTGCGACTCCGTGTGCATAATCGCGCGCGGTGAGAAGGTGCTCGATGGACGCATCAGTCAGATCAAGGCCGAGCATGGGACGCGGAACATTGCTCTGTCGATCGACGGCGGCACGGCGAATGGCGTTGCTGAGATCCTTGCAGATCGCTCGCTGGTACAACGCGTCGACGATTCCAATCGTTACCTCGAGCTCGAGCTAGCTCCCGGTGCGGATACACAGCGGCTGCTCCGGCGCATTGTCGATACCGGCGCGTCAGTGCAGCGGTTCGAGCTGGTGCAGCCTTCACTTCACCAGATTTTCCTCGAGAAGGTCGGCGCGTCTCAATTGGGCATCGAGCCAGGAATAACCGGCCATGCCTAAGCTCTGGGCGATCATCAAGCGCGAGTACATCGAGCGCGTCCGCACGAAATGGTTTGTCATTGCGACTGTGTTCGGTCCGGTTTTCTTCGGTACTATCATCATCCTTCCAGCCTGGATGGCGAAGCGCAGCGCCTCATCCACCGAGTACACGAACACTCTGATACTCGATGCTACCGGCACCGGCGTTGGTAACCTTGTAGCTGAGGCGATGAAGCGAGTGAAGCTTCCCGGCTCCGCTGCTCCGCAGGTACGGATAGTGGCACCGAGCATGCTTTCGGCGGCGGAGAGCTCCGCCACGCATCAGGTGATCGCGAAGCAGGCGAGCGGGTATCTCGTGATCGACCAGCAGACAATTGATGGCGAGCAGATTCGTTATGCTGGTCGCAATGCAACGTCGATGGGCGATATGGAACGGCTTCGCGCGACCGTTAAGGAGTCTCTCCTTTCGGAGCGATTGCGCAGCGCAGGCATTGACTCCGCTCGGCTTCACGAGCTGACATTCATGCCATTGCGCCTGAACGCGGAGCGCATCACGGACAAGGGTCGTGGCGGCTCCGGAGCGGTGAGCATCATCTTCGCTGCGACGATCGCGTTTCTGCTTTACATGTCGATCGTGCTGTACGGACAGAACGTACTGCGTGGAGTTCTCGAGGAGAAAACCACGCGGGTCGCGGAGGTCGTTGTATCGAGCGTGCCGGCGAAGACACTCCTGGCAGGGAAGGTCATTGGTGTCGGCGCGGTCGGCCTCACTCAGCAGATCATCTGGGTGATTGCGTCAGTGATCATGTTCAAGCTGCGAGAGCCGATTCTGCGCTCGATGGGGATTGTGGCAAACGTGGCTTTCACTTTGCCGACGATATCGATCGATCTCGCCGTTCTCCTGCTCCTGTTCTTCCTTCTCGGATTCACCTTCTATGCCGCGATGTACGCAGCTGTAGGGTCATCGGTGAACACCGAGCAGGAGGCGCAGCAGGCGGTGCAGCCGATGATCATCATGCTCGTTGCGACCGCCATTTTCATCAATCCCATTCTGATGAATCCGACGTCCCGGCTGGCGACGGTGATGTCGCTCCTGCCGTTCTCGTCGCCGATCATCATGCCGCTCAGGCTGTCATTAGGGAGCGTGGCGTGGTACGAGATCGCTCTCTCGCTGGTGGCACTCGTAGCGTCGTGCGTTCTCGCGGTGTGGCTCGCGGCGAGGATCTATCGCGTCGGATTGTTGATGTACGGAAAGAAGCCCACGCTAAGAGAGATGGGGCGGTGGATCACCTATCCAGGATAAAAAACCCGAAACAAAAGCCATGAGCCCGAGCTTACTAGCTCGAGCTCTGAGCTAGCTCTCAGCTCGAGCTAAAAGGCTCAGGCTGATCGCTTTTTTTCTGGTTTTAGTTTGTCGCCTGCGCTGTAATCGTCGTCTCGCAGAATCTGTCGAACGCTCCAACTAGATCCTCCGCGATCTCTTCGGCAGTCCTTCCTTCGATCTGGTATCGCTCGAGCATGAACACGAGCTTCCCATCCTTGAGCAGGGCGATCTGCGGCGACGAAGGCGGATAACCGATGAAATAGCTGCGCGCTCGCTGCGCCGCCGCGGCATCCTGGCCGGCGAAAACGGTGGTGAGTAGATCGGGCTTTACTGGATGCTGCAGCGCCTGCGCAACTGCGGGACGCGCGTTTCGCGCGGCACATCCACATATCGAGTTCACCACAACCAACGCGGTGCCCCTGGAATCCCTGAGCTTCGCGTCGACCTCTTCCGCCGTTCGCATTTCCTCGACGCCCAGGCGGGTGAGCTCCTGACGCATCGGCGTGACTATCCTTTCATCGTACATCACTGGTCCCCTTCATCTGATTTATCTCTGACGAAAGATAAGCAGAATAGACCCTAGGAGACTCCGCGTCTGACAGTCCCTTCCGCCCAGGCAGAGTGCTCGCGACGAAGGATCGCGTAGCGGACGAGCCGCACGATGACAGCCAGAACCCCCGCGAAAACGCAAATGACGACAAGGCGCCAGCCAAGTACTTCCGCTGTCATTCTCGGCCAGTCATTCCATGTTGCGGCTCCAGTACCCAGTGGCTCCCGACGAAGAGCGATGAGCCCCAGGCTCGTCACCATCTCGAAGCCACCTTCGAGCGCCGCGAACATCGGAGCGCGCCAGAGCCACTCGCGCAACGCGAATCTGCTGAGATGCGCGGTCGCCATCATCATCACGAACGACGCGCCGATGAAGAGCGTCGCCGCGATATAGAGCCCGCTGTCGGGGTCGCCGTGCGTGAGAATGACCGCGCGGTAGAGTCGCACCAGCACTCCAGTGACGAGTGCGATTTCGACAGTCGACCGCGCGAGCTTGCTGAATGCGGCCGGCTCTCTCAGGTGCATCTCCGACGTGAGCCGCTTCCTCAGACGCTCGGCGTTCTGGCGGGCAATAAAGTCAGGCATTGCTAAGAAGTTAGCACTACGAACAGGATAAAAGAGACAACAGAAACCACTTCGAACTGCGAACTAACTGCGAACGGCGAACTAACTGCGAGCTGCGAACTGACTTCGAACTGCGAACCGACTACGGATTGCGACTCGTGCTCCAAGCCGGCAGTAACTCTCCGTGATGAAATTATGTGATTGCATGCCGCTATCCTCGCTTAAGTTCGTAGTTCGCAGTTAGTTCGAAGTTCGTAGTTGGTTCGCAGTTCGCAGTTCTGTTACGAAGCTGTTGTGCGATGCGTCGTTTTTCTGTATGCATCATCGCCTCCGAATCGCCGCCATTCTCGCGGCCACGCCACTGCTTGCCCTGTCACCAGTCGCATTCCCCGCGCACCCCGAAGCGGGATGCGTCCGCGGAGTCGTGGGTAGCAGGTACAACCAGCGGCTGTTCGTCTCACTCATGCGACGCAAGGATCGTATCGCCGAGCGTTACCTGGACACCTACAACGTGCGCAGGGTTAAACAGAGTGAAGTGCGGCCGGTCAATGATCCCGTGCTTTGCGCGCGCGCAGCCACGGCGTATGGGAAAGCGCTTCATGATGACACCGAGGGTCGCAAGGTTCACGTCCTGCGCGTCGGCGACCGTTACATCGTGATGGATCCCCAGCTCGTGGTCGACGCTTATCACCGCGCGGTCACCTTCGACTCGACTTTCTCCACACCGCTGGCACTCGTCGCCGAATAACCCGGCTACTGGATCCAGTGACCGATTCGACTCCAGCGGATATCGGTCAGAAAGGGCAGCGGACGATCGCTGTCGTCGGCGTTGTACGAGTAGTACACGAACATCGGCTTGCCGCGAATGTTCTGTCTCGGTACGAAGCTCCAGTATCTCGAATCCTTCGAGTTGTAGCGGCTGTCGCCCATCATGAAGTAGCTGCGCGGCGGCACTACGAGCGGTCCCCAATTGTCGTGACTAGGCTGCGCGGGCGGCGGCCCGAACCGCGATGACGCGAGCGTGAATCGTTTCTGCCAATCGAACAATGGATCGATCGAGTCGACGCCGCCTTCGTTCGAGGTAGGAGTCGGCAGCTTCTGGGGCACGCCATTCAGATACAACACTGCATTCCGCATGAAGAGCGTATCACGTTCAACACCAACGATGCGCTTGACGAGTGTCGGATTCGGATCCTGTGGCTGGTCGATCTGCGTCGGTGACTTGAACACGACGACTTCGCCGCGCTTCGGGTCGCCGTAGCCGGGAAGGTTGCTGCTGGTGAAGGGAATGTGCGGACCGTAGACGAGCTTGTTGACGAACAGCCAGTCGCCGACCAGGAGCGTTGGGATCATGCTTCCCGAGGGAATTCTGTAAGCTTCGAGGAAAAAGGTCCGGAGAACAACGAAGAACAACAGCGCGCTCAAGAGCGCTTTGAAGTTCTCCCAGAAGCGCCGAAGTCGTGAACGGTGCGAAAAAGGGCGCGCCTTGTCAGCGCGCCCTTTCTGTGACGCGACGGCCAATTCGATCTACTTGAGGTGCTTGTTGACCAGTCGGGTCATCTCGAACATCGACACCTGTCTCGAGCCGCCGAACACCGGGCGGAGGTTATCGTCGGCGTTGATCATCCGACGGTTCTTCTGATCCTGCAGCCCCTTACGCCGAATGTACGCCCACAGTTTCTTCGTCACCTCTGTGCGCGGCAACGGCTCGCTTCCAACAACGGGGGCGAGCTGAGCGCTCGGGGTCATCGGCTTCATGAAGGCCGCGCTCGGCGTGCGCTTCGTGCCGGACTTCCTTTTCGCCGACTTTCTCGTGGCTTTGCGAGCACTCTTGCGGCCGCCGCGAGCGCTCTTCCTTGCGCTGGACTTTCTGCCGGATGAACGAGAGGCCTTTCTTCCCGAGCTCTTCTTCTTCTTTGCCATCGCTTCTCCTGTTGTGTGATTCGGGGGGCTGCAAGGCGTCGACGCTACTGCGTCTTGGCGCAGCAAAGTACAGCTGCAAGCGCCGTGCGCAAGAGGTAAAAAAGTCGATTTTTACGAGAGAAGAAGGCGCATCATCCGCACGTCGTAAGGGTCTGGTGACTCGTCGTCATCCGCAATGTCGTAGTTCTGTTGTGGAGTTTCGAGAATCAGCGGGACGTTGTTCGTGCGACGGTCCTTCATCAGCCACTGGAAGGGCTCCACTCCTATGAAGCCGTCGCCGATCAGCACATGCCGGTCCTTGTTTGCACCGAGCTCACCCGCGCTGTCGTTGAAGTGGAAGAACGACGGAGCCTCGCCCGTCTTCTCCTCGAACTCATCGAGTATCGCCGTCAGCGTCGCGCGCGATTTGGAGATGTCGTAGCCCGACGAATACAGATGGCATGTGTCGAGCCCGTAACCGGTGCGCCCTCTGACAGATGACGGAATGTAAGAGAGAATCTCTGCGATTTCCTCGGCGGTGCGTCCCATTGTCTTCCCTGCACCGGCTGTGTTCTCGATCAGCAGGCGCGTCTTCGAATTCACGGCATTGAGCGCAGTCGTGATTGCTTTTGCGATCTGCTTCGCCGACGCGCTGCGCTCGCTCGCGCCCGCAGATCCCGGATGAAAGCAGACTGCTCCCACTCCCAGTATGCTGGACCGCTCGAGCTCCTTGGTGAGACCGCCACTCGCGCGCGACCATTTGTCAGGCTCGGGAGTAGCAACGCTCAGCACATACGCGGCGTGTACTACGACGTTTTCAGCTTTGATCTTCGTCTGCGCGAGGGCGGCACGGAATCGCTCTACGCGCTCGGGCTTGATGTTGCTCTTGTCGTTGTAAAAACGCGGAATCGCCGTGAACAGCTGCATTGCAGTCATGCCGGCGTTCGCCGCCCGCTTCACTGCCATGTGAATTCCGCCGTTGTCGATTGTATGAGCGCCCAGGTATCGAGGCATGTGTCCGGACGAAGCAGAAAGTGTGCTTGGCTACCAGCGCCCTTCGCGGTAGACCGGTCTTGTCGCGCTGACTGCCGGATTCGGCGACCGCTCGC
Source organism: Gemmatimonadaceae bacterium (assembly GCA_036560025.1). Classification (GTDB taxonomy): domain Bacteria; phylum Gemmatimonadota; class Gemmatimonadetes; order Gemmatimonadales; family Gemmatimonadaceae; genus UBA4720. The sequence continues at coordinate 7,527 of DATBRZ010000167.1, forward strand.
TCCACCATAACCGAATCATCCGCCCGCCAATGCGAACGACAGGAAGCGTCGCGCGTGCGGCGTCCGGTGATGCGATCGAGTTCATCGAGAAGATGTGTCCGATTGTCTGCGACAGTGCCAGCCCGATCGACGGTCGTTCACTGTTTGGATCCTCATAGGCAACGACGACCGTATCCCCAGCTGCCGCGACGCTCACCGCTGATGGTTTGTCGCCGAAGACTATCGCCACCGGCGTATGAAACGTGAGGCCGCCGTCCATCGAGTGCGCGTAGAAAACCCCCGAGCCCTCTACCGGCTCGGCGAAATACGCGAGATGCACATAGCCGGAAGGGCTTACTGCGATCGCCGGCGCCGGGCGCCCGCACTCGCGTCGGCTGTGATCGGCCGTGTCGGCCGCTACTGCTTGCGGCTCCCGCATCGTGGAATCCATGCGTGACACGATCAGCCGTGCGCTGCCGTCAGAATGCAGCTCCCACCACGTCGCAAAGGTCGTGGCACCGGCTCGGGCAATTCTTACTGATGCCTCGCACGCGTCCGAGGGAAGCCACGCGATTCTGCCGATTCCGAACGAAGGCTGCTGCGGTCCATCGTAACGTGGATCGCTCCAATGAATTGCGTTTTCCGCGCAGGCACTGACAGCGATGAGAATTGCCGCTGCCAGCCATATTGGCGAACGTGCGCCAAGGGGTTCGCCCTGATCGAGGCAAGTCATATCTTTCGAGAGGAGAATACACCAGCCGACCCAGGAAGCGCGCATGTCTACCACAATCGATCCGCGCTCGCGCACAGTTAAAAAGCCCAGCCCGGCTCCCGAGCCCGCACCCACTCCCGCTATCGAGCGCGATACGCCTCAGCCCGTCTCCGGGTTCAACGGTAATCGCCGCGTTCCGCCGCCTGTAAACGAGCCCGTGAGGAGCTACGCTCCCGGAAATTCCGAGCGAGCGTCGCTAAAGGGCCGCCTTAAATCGATGGCCGCCGAACGCGTCGATATTCCGCTTATCATCGGCGGCCGGGAGATCTTCACCGGCGACACATCGCAATCGGTGATGCCGCACGCGCACTCGCACGTCCTGGCCGACTGGCACCGGGCAGAGCGTCAGCACGTCGAAGCCGCAGTGGTCGCAGCACGCGACGCGGCGCGCGACTGGGCGAACTGGGCGTGGGAGGATCGTGCCGCGGTTTTTCTCAAAGCCGCCGAGCTCCTGACAACGACGTGGCGTGCGACTCTGAACGCGGCGACGATGCTCGGACAGTCGAAGACTGCGTTCCAGGCCGAGATCGATTCAGCGTGTGAGCTGATCGACTTCTGGCGGTTCAATCCCTTCTATGCACAGCAGCTGTACGACGAGCAGCCGCTGAGCGATCGGACGATGTGGAACCAGCTGGACTACCGCCCGCTCGAGGGATTCGTCTACGCAGTGACGCCGTTCAACTTCACTTCGATCGCGGGCAATCTTCCCACCGCTCCCGCTCTGATGGGAAACACGGTCATCTGGAAGCCGGCGTCGAGTGCGATGCTCAGCGCTTATTACATAATGCGCCTGCTCGAGGAAGCGGGACTGCCTCCAGGCGTGATCAACTTCGTTCCCGGCGATGCGGCGATGATATCCGACACGCTGCTCGCGCATCGCGATCTCGCCGGCGTTCACTTCACGGGGTCCACCAGCGTATTTAACTCGATGTGGAAGACGATCGGCGCGAGCATGTCACGATATCGCTCGTATCCGCGCATCGTCGGCGAAACCGGAGGCAAGGATTTCATCGTCGCCCACAGGTCTGCGGATCCGGCCGCGCTGTCAGTGGCCATCGCCCGCGGCGGATTCGAGTATCAGGGCCAGAAGTGCTCTGCGGCGAGCAGGGTGTACGTTCCGGAATCGCTGTGGCCGGAGGTGCGCGATCGCACTGTCGCGATAATGAAGGACATCAGGATGGGCGACGTTACGGATTTCCGGAATTTCATGGGCGCAGTGATCGATCAGCGTGCGTTCGAAAAGATCGGCGAGTACGTCACGCATGGCCGGGACAACGCGAAAATCATCGCCGGCGGTGGCGTGAAGGGAGAGGAAGGTTATTTCATCGAGCCGACGCTGGTCGAGACGCGCGATCCGTCATACAAGCTGCTTTGCGAGGAAATATTCGGTCCGGTCGTCACTGCGCACGTCTATCCTGACGCCAGGTGGGAGGAAACGCTCGAGGTGGTCGACAACACTTCGCCGTATGCGTTGACCGGTGCGATCTTCGCGCGCGACAGGACAGCTGTGCGGACGGCGTCGGTCGCGTTGCGCAATGCGGCCGGAAATTTCTACATCAACGACAAGCCCACCGGCGCAGTGGTTGGACAGCAGCCGTTCGGAGGCGCGAGAGCATCGGGCACGAACGATAAGGCGGGTTCGAAGCTGAACCTTGTCCGCTGGATCAGCGCACGCACGATCAAGGAGACGTTCTCTCCGCCGACGGAGTACAAGTACCCGTTCATGGCGGAGGAGTAGGTTGGAGGCCACAGGGGACTGACCCCGTTGCCTCCAACCGAGGCGAGCTCGAGACTACGGCGTGGTGCGCTTCCCCGGCGGCGGCTGGAGAACTATCAGCTTCCCGTCATCCGAGCCTGCTGCCTTGAGCCACCCGATCACGTCCGGCATCCGACTCGCGGGCAACACCTGCTTGATTCCTGAAACCGCTCGCTCGATGCGGAGCTCGTCGCCGGTCTGCGCATACGTGAGCGAATAGTTTCCGACCGGCCCGTTCAACACGACGTTCTTCGGAAGCAGCGCGCGCCATCCCTGAGGAAGCTTGATGGTGATGATCGAACGCGTCTCACCTGACGACAGGATTCTTGAAGTCTCGATAGGATACTTTCTCGGCGGATCATCCCCAAGATCTTCAGCGAGTCTCGCGTAAAATGTGTTCGGCTGAAGCGGATTCGCGAGTAACTGTACGTCGCCTGCCCGCGTGACAGCCTGTGCGCGCGTGATCCTCACTTTCAATCTGGCAGGAGCTGTGAAATCCTTCGCGTCGAACGACTGAAGGCTGTCAGCGTCTGCTGCCTCGAAATACGATCGAGCAATTCCGCGCGCGAATCGCTGCCGTTGTGCGGAGTCGAGAGGAATCTGCAACAGACTCCGGAGTGACATCTCCAGCTCTCCGCTTACAGCCTGCTCGAGCGTGCCGGTGAAAACACCGTCTGTTGACAGCTGCCCCAATACGGTAGTTGTCATTTTACCGAGCGGCGACTCAGGAAGCGTTATCTCCTCCGCGTCCTGCTCCTTCACGAGAACTGCGAGGTTCCCTTCCTCGGAACGCGGCAGTTTGCCAACCGGGTACGTCTCGGCAGTAAGATCCGCGAACTGATAGGCATTCCCTCGCTCGACTGCAGCGATCATGTGGTTGAACTGACCGAGCGCCGGCGACTCCTTCTGCTCGCCGCCATTGATGTTGAGCAGTACCGGATAGCCTTTGACGCCGATCTTTCGGAGCGCAGCAAGGAAGAGCATCGACTTGTCCTTGCAGTCGCCGAATCCCGTGCGCACCACGGAATCTGCGCTCCGTGGAACGTATCCTCCGCTGCCAAGAGTGATGGCAACGTAGCGGATGTCCTGCGCAACCCATTTGTGCAATGCGCGAATCGAATCGTCGAGCGAGCGAGCGCCTGCAAGGACGGTCGTAATCTTCTGTGCAGCGAGCGGACCGATTGCGTACGCGTCCTTTGCAATCGGAGCGTACCAGCGGCCGATGGCAGCCCAGTCGTGCGGCGGAGAAATAGTCACCCGCATCACCGGAATGAGCGAATCGGGCACGAATCTCTCCGGCTTCACGCGTGGCACTTTCGGCGTTGTCCATGCATACATGCGCCGTCCGTTCGATACCGATTCCCGTCGCTTGAAATCGAGGTTACGCTCGACGATCCGCGGCTTGAATCCCACCGGCACGTCGACGACGAGATTTGATCGCACTACGGGTACCGCCGGTGTAACGGTCCAGCCGAACAAAAACTCTCCCGGCATGAAGGGCTTCGTCTCTTCAGTCGTGAAGCTGTAGTCGAGAATCGTTCCTGGCTCGAGGCCCGACAGCGACATCCGCTTCACTTTCGTGTTGACGTAGACGGGTGTGCCCATCGGCGCCGGCACATCCGACTCCTGAACCTGCGACGGCTCGGCACTGATGACCTCGCCGTTTGGTTTCACTACCCGGACCCAGTGCACAGTCAGACGCTCGTGGGCCGGGTCGTACGTGAATCGTCGTTCCCGATATTGCTGAGCACCCTGCGGCTTCAGGATCTGCACGACCTGTCTGATAGTGCGCTGCGATCGTCCGTCGGGCTCGATCCGATAGACGCCTTCGTCGAGCAGCCAGACAACCGCATCATCGGGATATTTGGCCGAGTCCACCGCGAGTCCGTAGATGGAATCACGCAGGACCGCGGGCTGCGCCTGGATAACCGGAGTCTGTACAGCCCAGACAACGGCAGCGACTAACAGCTGTGGATTCAACTTCAACTCCCAAAAGAAAGCGTGAGGCCTAGCGCCTACGGTAGGATTTTAACCGACTCTCGCTAGAGAGTGGTGAGAAGTGCGACATTTCGACAACGCCGCTCTTATGACCACCTCCGTAACGCAGACAACGCAGACAACGCCGACATCGGCCGAGGGAACGCGCCTTACTGGTGCTTCCGAACGGTTCGACCCCGCTCACTTCGATGTGTCGCGGATTCGAGCCCTTCGCGGCCCGAACTACTGGCGGCTGGCGCCAGTCATTGCGTGCGATGTGCGGCTTGGCGAGCTCGAGGAAATCACCAGCGCGAATATTCCCGGCTTCGCGGACGCATTGAATGGCGCGATGCCGTCACTCGCAAAGCGTCAGGTCACACGCGATCGCCCTGGCGGTTTCGCGGAACGTGTATGCGACGGCCTCCACCTCCCATTCATTCTCGAGCATGTTGCACTCGAGCTGCAGGCTCTGATTGGAAACGATGTCTCGTTCGGCAGGGTCTTTCCGTCGGGCGACGAGGGCGTCTGGTGGGTAATCGTTGCGTACGAGGAAGAGCCCGTCGGCATTCAGGCGATGCGCGATGCAGTCAGCATCGTGCGAGGCGCAATCAGCGGAACTCCGCCGAATGTCGAGCAGATAGTCGACGAGCTGCATTCGCTGTACGAATCATCGCGACTCGGACCGTCGACCGGTGCGATAGTCGAGGAATGCCGTCGCCGCGGCATTCCCGTGCGCCGGCTCAACAACTACTCGCTGATACAGCTGGGACTGGGACGCAACCTCCACCGCATTCAGGCTACTCTCACCGATTCGACGAGCGCAATCGGTGTAGAGATCGCGCAGGACAAGGACGACACCAAGCGCGTGCTGGAGAACATCGGGCTTCCGGTTCCCAAAGGGAGTGTCGCGAGAAACGTCGATGAGGCCCTCGTCATTGCAGACGAGATCGGGTATCCAGTGATCCTGAAGCCGCTCGCCGCGAATCATGGTCGCGGCATAAGCGGACGAGTCAATGATCCTGAATCGCTGCAGCAGGCGTGGGAGCGCTCATCCGAGTACGGCACGCGGATTGTCGTAGAGCAATTCGCAGAAGGCCGGGACCATCGAGTTCTCGTCGTCAACGGCAAAGTCGTCGCAGCTGCCGAGCGCGTAGCGGCGCACGTGATTGGTGACGGTAAGCGCACGGTTCGCGAGCTCGTAGACGAAGCGAATCTCGACCCCCGCCGCGGTGTTGGCCACTCCAAGATTCTCACGAAAATCCCTACCGACCGCCGTGCAGTCCACCACCTGGCACTCTTCGGCCGCACGCTGGACACGATTCCCGCCGACGGTGAGCGCGTGACGCTCGCTGCCACAGCAAACCTCTCCACGGGCGGCACGTCGATCGACCGCACCGATGAGATGCACCCCGACAACATCACGGCATGCGAGATGGCGGCGGGTGTAATCGGCCTCGACATCGCCGGGATCGACGTTCTTACGCCTGACATTTCCATTCCCTTCAGGGAGAATCACAGCGTCATCATCGAGGTGAATGCGGGGCCGGGCATACGCATGCATACTCACCCGGCGGTGGGAACGCCGCGGAACGTTGCGGCGCCGATAGTCGACATGTTGTATCCGCCGGGAAGCGAGTCGACGATTCCGGTCATTGGTGTCACAGGAACAAACGGGAAAACGACGACCACGAGGCTGATCGCCCATCTCTTCCGCGTCAGCGAGAACGTAGTGGGATTCACAACGACCGACGGTACGTACCTCGGCAACCGCATGGTGATCGAGGGCGACATGACCGGCCCGTTTTCGGCGAACATCATCCTCTCGAATCCGACCGTCGATATCGCTGTCCTTGAGACAGCGCGCGGTGGAATCCTCCGCGCCGGCCTGGGCTACGACGACTGCGATGTAGGAGTCATTCTCAATGTCACAGCCGACCACCTCGGGCTTCGCGGAATCCAAACGGTGGAGCAGCTCGCCGATGTGAAGAGCGTGGTCGCAGCAGTCGTGAAGCGCGAGGGACACGCCGTGCTGAATGCGGATGATCCACTCGTGTACGCGATGCGCGACCGAAGTATGGGCGACATCGTGCTCTTCTCCACGAAGCCCGAAGGCGAGAGCAAGGAATTCGAGCTGCACCTCACGCGCAATGGTATCGGCGCGCGCATAGAGAACGGGACATTCGTCATCAGACGCGGGCGTCTCAGGATTCCCATCGCGACCGAGCATGAAGTGCCTTTGATGCTCGGAGGCGCAGCAAAATTCCAGCGGGAAAACATTCTTGCTGCGATCCTTGCTGCGTACGTGCAGGGAATGCGCTACGACGATATCCGTGCCGGTCTCCTGTCATTCTTCCCTTCGCCTTCACTTACGCCGGGCCGCCTCAACCTCATGCGCTACCGGAATGGTCGCGTACTGGTCGATTACGCACACAATCCCGCTGCACTCGGCGGATTGATGGAGTTCGTTCAGGCGCTCGATGCGTCGCACCGAATCGGTATTCTCACGGCGCCGGGCGACCGGCGAGACGAGGATCTGCGGACGATCGGGCGGCTGGCAGCACCACTCGACTCCGCGATCGTGCGCGAGGACAAATACCGGCGCGGCCGGGATATCGGGGAGATCTCGCGCCTTATTGCGGAGGGACTGCGCGAGGGAGGGATGCAGGAAGACCGCATCTCGGTTATTTACGACGAAGCCGAGGCGCTCGGCAGCGCGCTTGCGTCGATGGGCGATAATGATCTCGTGTTCGTTCTAGCCGACGACGTACCCGCCGTGCTGTCGCAAATCCAGACCCTCATAGCAGGACAATCGAACTAGGTGAGCGCTCCCGATCCCGCGGTCGAGATCAGGATGACGACACTGCACGCAACACGCGGCGCGAACTACTGGTCCCGCTCTGCGGTCACCCGCATGGACCTCATCGTCGGCGCCTACGCGGATATTTCCTCAGCCGATGTTCCTGGATTCACTGAGGCATTGGTGTCGGCAATGCCCGGACTCGAAACTCATCGGTGCTCGATCGGTGAGCGAGGCGGCTTCATCGTTCGGCTGAACGATGGGACGTACGCGGCGCACATAGTGGAGCATGTTGCGCTCGAGCTTCAAACGATGATCGGCCACAACGTGGGATACGGGCGTACACGTGAGGGGGACGTACCCACCGAGTTCACAGTGGTCTTCGAGCACATGCACGAGAGCGTCGGACTCCGCGCAGCAGCGCTCGCGCTTGAGACGGTCCAGCAGGCTTTTGCCGGAAAGCTTCAGTCAGTCGAGCATGCCGTCGCGGAGCTGCGTGCTCTCGCAGAAACTCCCGATGTACCACCGCTGGTCCAGAACGTACTTTGCGGGATCACCGGGGGGGCTGGTCGCGCTGTCGCTCGCGATGAGATCGTTCGCCGCGGTTTCGGGAGTAACGAGCTGCTGATCGATGTTTCCCCGGCATACCTGCTGCAAGCGGGACTTCCATACGCTCATTCGGAGATTGGAATAATCCTGGATGCAAGCCTCACCGACGTTCCCGAGCGCTACCGCGATCCCGAGCGAGCACAGCGCTTGGTATCGATTCTGGCGGATGCCGTGGACAGCGGCGGGATCATGATCGTCCCGGCAAAGGAGTGGGAGATACAGGATCGTGTTCGCGACGCGGGGCCTCGTGTTGCAGTTTTCTCCGCAAACGATGACATCACTCGACGCGATCGCAAAGTTGCCAGAGCGTCTGCGTTTCCGCGGGATGGCCGGATAATGATCGAGAGCCGGCGACGCCTGACGGACGCAGGCGAACTTCGCGACGACATCGCGCCGGGGCCGCAGGTAGCAGCGGCCCTCGCCATTTATACTCTTGAGGAGCTTCAGCCAACGGCGGCATCTTCAGTCGCGACAGCCAACCGATGAGGCAAGCTTGGTAAGCGCCGGAGGCGCAGATAACGGCAATCGGGTCGACATCGCGCCGGCGGATACGGGGGCGGGCGCGGACTGGCATTCTCGCGGTGGACAGGGGACGCTGATACTGATTGGAGGCGCCACCACAACCCGAGGGGCCGCACTTCGAGCGTTCATCGAGCGCGCGCAGGCAGTCGAAGGCAGCGCGATCGTTGGGATTACGACCGCATCGAGCGATCCGCGAGCTGCCGCCGATCGGTGGAAGCGGGACTTCGCAAAGTCGAAAGCGGGCGAGATCATCTTCCCGATCGTCGAGGACCGCGATGACGCGGACGACCCATCGATCGCAGCGGCGATCTCGGGATCACGCGCAGTTTTTCTCAGCGGGGGCGATCAGGTAAAGCTGATAACGACTCTAACAGGGACCGCAGTCGGCGCCGCGATATGGGATCACTACCAGCGCGGCGGAATTGTTTGCGGGACAAGCGCCGGGGCAGCTGCGCTCACCGAGCTGACGCTCGCCGGGAATGAAGTCGATGACGAGGGAAAGCTCGTCGACCAGTACATCGGCCCTGGACTCGGACTGCTTGGATTCAGAACGCTGATCGATACGCACTTCACGCAACGACGCCGTCTTTATCGATTGTTCATCGCGATTGCCGCGTACCGTGAGGTCATGGGTCTCGGGATCGATGAAGACACAGCGATGATCGTACACGGCGAGACCGCGACTGTCGTCGGCCGCGGCGGTGTGACCTTCGTCGATGGCCGGAGTGTTCTCTTCGATAATGCGGAGGAAGTAACCAAGGGGCGGCAACTCACACTGAGCGCACTACGCGTCGGAATTGTCGGAACCGGTTACAGCTTCAACCTCCGGGCGAGAGAGCTAGAGGCTTTACTCGACTAGCGTCGAATTCATTCGTATAGGTCGTCTAAGTCGGCCTCGGCCAGTTCGACGAGATACTTCGAGATCTTCTCGCAGACCGCATCTCGAAACCGAGCTCCTTTTTCTCTCGTTGCCCTCGACGGATCTCCCACCCCCGTGTCCTCGGTGATCTTCGTCCACTCGCGCTGCGCCCAGGCGACGCCGTCGCGAATGCCTGCCATTCGGAAGCTTTTTGCCTTGCCCTCACCGGCATCCTTCAACGGAAGAACGAGATCGGGGTGGATCTCCATCATCAGGCTCGTCTCGAGCTCACCGCCATGATCGCCCGCTGCATCGAAGAACGGTTTTGGATCGACGCAGCTCCACCAGTTCACCGTCGACACGAATACGTCGGACCACGGGTGCAGCTCGCGAATCATTTGCCGAAAGTCGTTTCCTCCATGACCGTTCAGGACTACGAGCTTTCGGATTCGCTGTACCTGCAGTGAGCGGACGACATCGCCGAGCACGAGCGCCTGCGTGCTCGGATTCATGTTGATGCACAGCCTGATGTCGAGCTGGCCGGTGTTGACACCGAATGGAATCGTGGGGAGCACAGCTACCCTTGCACCTGCTTCCCATGCGCGGCGCGCGGATTCATCGGCTATGTGTGCAGATTCGTAATTGTCAGTGCCGTAAGGGAGATGATAATTGTGCGCTTCCGCTGCTCCCCACGGCAAAACGGCGACCTGATACTCAGTCGCCTTTATCGTCTTCCACGTTGTTTCGCTGAGGATCCACGGTTTGCCAGGCACGGGACGAAGTTAGCCGGGCAATCGCACGTAGCAACTGCAATGGACCGCCGTAACTGCGTAACTACGGAACTGCCGTCGTGAGTGTCCAGTGGTTCCGTTGGTCGGTTTACCCGTGCAAACGAATGCAGACGCCGAAGGACCAGTTATATGCCTTTCGCTTCATGAGATTGGTAACTGATAAACGCAATCACGTAACGACTGGACACTCAGGGAATTCTGCATAAGTGTTCCCGAACCTAAAATCGCGACTCCACATATAGACTCGCCCGAATCTTCTTCTCAGGGTAGATCCCCTTTGCGAGATCGAACCGCACGAGTCCATCCATGAACGACACGCCAGCTCCCGCACCACTCAACGGATGGATCTTGCTGCTCCAGTCGCGCCGATCGCCAGCCCATCCAAGATCGGCAAATACAACCGGTCGCGCACCGACGAAGCTCGAGCCCAGCTCGGCGCGCGTAAACCAGAATGAATTCCCGATCGCCGCACCGGGCTTCTGACCGCGAACAGTTTGAGTGCCACCGATGTACCAGAGTCGCTGTGTTGGCACCACACCAGCTGAAGTTCCCGCCGCGAGCGTCAGCGCTCCATCGACGCGTGGACCGATTCCATGTGACACGGTGAAGTCGAACATTCCACGCGCGTAGTCGAAATCGCCGGCAGCTCCTTCAACGCGTGCGTTCCCAAATAAGCGAAGGCCGTGCGGATCGAGTCCGTGCGAACGGTGCTGCTCGATTGCGACGCCGACAACGCTTCCATTCGTCGCGTCGATGTTGTCGGAGAACCCGTCACTACCGATCTTCCTCGCGATGGAGAAATCCGTTTCCTTCTTAGCATCTGAATGATGCTCGGCGAACAGCCGGAATGATCCCGTTGCCGAATCGTCGCCGGTGCCAGTGAGCTCAGCGCCTAGAGTTCGATAGTAGAATCCCTCATCGCGACCGAACAACAGCGCCGACAATGAAGCCCCGAACGCGAACGGATCGGAGAAATCGTTCGCCGACATCAGTCGTCGATATCCCCCGAGGGCAATCGACCGGCGCCCGTCACTTCGGGTCATCGACAGCTCGCCGTTCGGCGTCCAGTCCGCAACACCGATTCTCGCGAAGGCACGTGCCGTATAGCCGCCACCCAGCGACTGCCGAACGCCGATTCCGCTCGAGAGGCCCTCGATCTTGTTGTACCGTGTGTACTGCAGGCCGTACGAAATCACCGGTCGCTGCGGAATGAATCCCGGTTGTGCGCCGAGTGTGAGCGCTTCCGAAATCAGTGCATCACGCTCCTTCGATCCGAATACTTCTTCATTCTCGTCGTAGATCGACTTCGGAAGCTCCGGGGACTTTGCCAATACCGTCGTATCGCATGGTTCCTGAATCACCAGCAGCGGCATCCCTTCGCGCGGCCTCTGTGTGGTTCTGCGAACACTGTCCGGAGACTTGCACGCTTCTCGACGCGCTGCGCGGCGTGCTGCTCTCGAGACGGAATCACGCGCTGTGTCCGTAACGGCGATCTGAGGCGCCGCGACCACGCTGCTTCCGTTCACACTCACGTATTTGAAGGTCTGCTCCATTTTGAACGGCACGCGAAGAAACCCGGCGCGCGCGCTTCCTTCCAGACCTTGAAGCCTCGGCAGCCAGAATCTTCCTTCGTGCAATCCGTACTCGACCGTGACCGCGTTGATCTGGCCGGTCATCGGTGAGGTCATCGCCGTCAACCATTTCGGCGGCTTGTCGTCCGGCTTCTCCGACTCTTCGTTAGCAATGGCCCAGATGTCGAGCGGCTCCGCCAGACGATAAACGGCCCGCACCAGCTGGGCACTCGAGATGTCGAACCAGAGTGATCCGAGCGCGACGTTCCACCGAGGTGCCCGCGGTCGCACAATCAGCTCTCGCAGATTGATTCGTTGGCCGCCAGGGAGTTGGAACGCCACCGAATCGCCGGTGGCGTACGTGTAGTACGCCTCGGCACCACGCGCGAGCGGATGGATTATTTCGCCTTCGCTGATATCGGCCTTCGCCAATCCGGATCCGACCCACAACGTCTCGCGTCCCGGATAGTAGGGGATTGGCACGTTGTCCATTTCGAGGTCGGCGTCGCCTGCGCCCTCGAGCATCGGCATCACCTGCCGCCGGCCAAGCACCTGCACCAGCACGGGGCCACCGCGAGTCCAGATGATGCGCGTAACGCTCTCCGTGCGGAACAGCAGGCGATCGCGTCCAATGCGACGAATCCCGAGCCCGACGGACATCCGCTCGTATGCCGTTGCATCATAGCCGCGCAGCGAGGAATCCTGCTGAAGTCGAGCGACGCGGGCGGCCTCGAGAAGAGTGCGCGCTCCTTGATCGCGAAATGCAGACGCGGCTAGCGCGGGCGTAAGACGAATCTGTCTCGCAGCACGGCGGGCGCGCTCGGCGGAGTCCCGCCCGTCAATTCGCGCAAGGATGGAATCCCTGCGCACCTCGCTCACATCCGCAATGGAATCCCTTCTCGCTGCGGCAGTCGAATCGGCGCGGGATTTGTCGCCGACGCGTATCGTGGCCGACGATTGCGCATAGACCGCCGCAGCAAGAAGCAGGTGAATCATCTGCGAATGTGTCTCGGAATGGTGTACGAGACACCGAGGTGCCACGTGATCTGGTCGGTCTTGCTGTGCGATGGGAAGATCGTGATCGTGCCATCGGGATTGTCCCGAATCGCGCCTTCCTTCAGATACGTCGCCTCACCACCGGTGAAGTAGCGGCCCCCGACATTCAGCGACAACGGAGCGTTACGTCCACTGCCCAGACGGAAAAGAACTCCTCCGCCGAAAATCCAGGTGTGCGTGTCGTCGCTCTGGTTTTCCGTGTTCCCGAAGCTGTACGCGCCGCCGTACTGATCTTCGCCTCGAACCGACGAATAGGTCGAGAAATACATAAAGCCGATGCCGGCATTCGCGTACGGCCTGACCGGTCCCATCGGAACCGTGATCTGCGGCCCGATTGCGCCCCAGAAGATGTTGTTGGTCGTGACAACGCGAAGACCGACGCGCCCGGTGAGCGGAAAGCCCGGCACTCGAACGGTTTCGTGTCCGTACTCGAGACCACCAAGGTCACCGCGGAGACTTATGACGCCTTCACGATCGAGCCGGAAGAGTCCATAGAAATCCCCGCCGAATCCATTGTCGATCTGATTGTCGAGCTCGCCCTTCGGAACCGAGACGAGAAGGTCACCGCCGATCGTGAATCTCGACGGAACTTCAACGGAAACGCGGGGGCGCCTGCGGATCTGCGCGTTGAGGGAGGTGGTGACAACTGGTAACGCGCTCGCAACGACGAGCGCAGCGAGTATCCAACGACGACTGGTCTGCATAACTTCTCCGTGGAGTCTTTGCCGCGAGCCGTTGGCATTGCCGGTGCCGTCGGCTCGCGCTTTCCTATGTGATGATACGGCAACGTATTGCCCTGGTTTCAATACACCGTAGTCTGTTGTTTGCCCCCGGAAAATGACACGCACTGTCCAACGATGGTGACAGCCACGCACGCTCTCACCGTGAAGGGTCTTCGAAAGTCGTACGGCGATGTGGTGGCTGTCGACGGGCTCGATCTGGATGTCTCGCTCGGGGAATGCTTCGGCCTGCTCGGCCCCAACGGCGCGGGAAAGACCACTACAATAGAGATATGCGAGGGACTGCTGTCGCGGGATGCGGGTGATGTGGTGGTTCTTGGGAAAACCTGGGAGCACAACGGCGATCACCTGCGCCAGCAACTGGGCATTCAGCTCCAGGACACGCAGCTATCGGAGAAGCTGACGGTCCTCGAAACGCTCCGTCTGTTTCGCAGCTTCTACCGTCGCGGCCGCACCGTCGACGAAGTCATCGACATCGTCGAGATCGGCGAAAAGCGAAACGCGCGCATTGGAAGTCTCTCGGGTGGCCAGAAGCAGCGGCTTGCCGTAGCGTGCGCGCTTGTTGGAGATCCCGAGCTGCTCTTTCTCGACGAGCCCACGACTGGTCTCGATCCCCAGTCCCGGCGGCAGATGTGGAAGCTCATCGAGGATCTCCAGGCAACCGGACGCACGATCGTGCTCACGACTCATTACATGGAGGAAGCCGAGCGATTGTGCGATCGTGTCGCGATCGTCGATCACGGTCGTGTGATCGCTCGCGGATCTCCGCGCGAGCTGATCGACACGATCGGCGCTAGTCATCCGCCTCCACCGCCCAAGGCGACATCTGCAACGTTGGAGGACGTATTTGTGGCGCTAACTGGAAGGACATTACGGGATGAATGACGCCAAATCATTTGAGAGCAGCGTCTTGAGTGCGCAAAGGAATTCTGCTCCGAGCCTATACTCGCATGCGTCTGATTGATCGCCCGATTACACAGCTGACTCTGGTACGATTCCGCGAATTCGTGAGAACTCCCGAAGCTGTCTTCTGGACGTTTCTGTTTCCGGTTCTTCTCGCGATCGGACTGGGCGTCGCATTTCGCAGCCGCCCGCCGGAGCGGCCGCACATCGGAGTCGTTGGGTCGATCCAAGGAAATGGGATGATCGTGAAATCGCTTCGCGCGGACTCCGGTCTCATCGTTGATGTCCTTCCGGACACTGCCGCTCAGCGTGCGCTGCGCACCGGGCGAATCGCACTGCTCGTTGTTCCGCACCCGGCAGGAGTGGAATACAAATACGATCCTGCGCGACGCGAAGCTGTTGCAGCTCGACTGCTCACAGATCGCGCGATTCAGCGCGGCGCTGGTCGAACAGATCCGGTTCCAGTCGTTGAGAGAAAGGTCAGCGAGCGAGGCTCGCGCTACATCGACTTTGTAATTCCCGGATTGCTTGGCATGAACCTGATGGGAAGCGGGATCTGGGGAATTGCGTTCTCCATCGTCGACGCGCGCGCCAAGAAACTGCTCAAGCGTCTGATGGCAACGCCCATGTCACGCGTGCAGTACCTCATGTCGTTCGTGCTGTCGAGACTTTTCTGGCTCACGCTCGAGGTGGTGACACTGGTGGGATTCGGCGCTCTTGTCTTCAAAGTGCCGGTCCGTGGTTCGCTCGCCGCACTCGCCGTGATTTGTCTCGTGTCCGCGCTCGCTTTCGGCGCGCTTGGGCTTCTCGTCTCCTCTCGTGTACGAACGATCGATGGAGTATCCGGACTCACCAACCTCGTGATGTTCCCGATGTGGATCTTTTCGGGCGTGTTCTTCTCGGCGGCGAACTTCCCGAAGGTCTTCCAGCCGGCCATTCACGCATTGCCGCTGACGGCAGTGAACGATGCGTTGCGCGCGAACATGCTTGAGGGTGCATCGCTCGCGTCGGTTGGCGGCGAGATGGCGATCATATCCGCGTGGCTCGTCGTGGCGTTCGTCACCGCACTGGCGATCTTCCGCTGGCGTTAGATCTCCGCCATGACCGGCGATGTCTCAATCCCGCAATCCGAGCTCACGGTACGTGTTTCGCGCTCGTCGGGTGCGGGTGGGCAACACGTCAATAAGACGTCTTCACGCGTCGAGATTACGTGGAACATCAATTCATCGACCGCGATCTCCGATGAGCAGCGGGAGATCCTGCGGACACGCCTGGCCTCTCGACTCACCGAAGACGGAACACTCCGAGTCGTCTCGAGTGAGACACGAAGTCAGACCCGTAATCGCGCAATCGCGGAGGAGCGTCTAACAGACACTGTCCGTAAAGCGCTCACTCCGCGAAAGAAGCGTAAGCCAACGCGCCGCCCCAAATCAGCCGACGAAGCTCGCCTCGCTACGAAGCGCCGCCACTCCGAAAAGAAACGCGAGCGGCGGCGTGATCTATCCGACTAGGAGCTCCGTACCGAGGTCAGTACTCCTTCAGGCAGCGGCTTTGTTATTTCGGGTCCCTCTTCGACCTTCCTGAGGGATGAAAGCTTTCCGAGTATCGCTTCGCGCCACTCGTCCATGATCTCGTAAACAGTCGGAATCACGACGAGCGTCAGCAGCGTCGATGTGATGACTCCTCCGATCACCGCTCGACCCAGCGGCGCGCGAAACTCCGCGCCTTCTCCCCAGCCGAGAGCGACAGGAAGCATTCCCGCGATCAGCGCGAGGGTCGTCATCAGAATCGGTCTCAATCGTATCGCGCCTGCCTTGATGATGGCGTCACGACGTGTCAGACCATCCCTCTCTCTCGACCATTTGGCGAAGTCGATCAGAAGGATCGCGTTCTTCGCCACGATCCCCATCAAGAGAATGACACCGATCAGGCTCATGATGTTGATCGTCGACCCGGTGAGCATGAGCGCGAGCATCACGCCGATAAGGGACAGCGGCAGCGACACGAGAATCGCCAGCGGCTCGAGGAACGATCCGAACTGGAGCACGAGGATGAAATACATGAGCAGCACAGCCGTACCCAGTGCAGCGAAAATTCGTCCGAACACTTCGTTCTGACTGTCCACTTCACCGCCCTGCGTAATGTGCACGCCCGGCGGCAGACGCATTCTGTCGAGCTTCGGATTCATCTCCTTCATCACTTCGCCGAGCGATCGGCCGCTCGTGTTTGCTTCGACGGTGACGACTACATCACCATCGAGGTGCGTGATCTGCGCCGGCCCGAGAGCCTGATTGATCGATGCAATCTGTCCGAGCGGCAGCGTTGTCGGACCATTCGGTCCCTGGATCACGAGCGGCAGCTGCTGAAGATCCGAAGCACGCTGTCTCGCCTCAGGTGCAAGGCGCACGTTGACCTCGCGCGTTTCGTTCGTCGGATCGACCCAGTCACCCGCCTTGATTCCAGCGAACGCGGGACGAAGAGCCTGCGCGACCTGACCGACTGTAATTCCCAGCGTTCCCGCGAGACCGCGATTCAGCTGAACGTCGAGCTCCGGCTTCTGTCCCTTGGTCGATAGCCCGACGTCGACCGCGCCTGGTATCCGGCTCAACGTGTCCGCAATCGCCATCGCCGCACCGTGCAGCGCTTCCGGCGTTCCACCGCGAAGCTGGATCTGAATCTGCTTCTGCGATCCCTGGAAGTCGTTCGTGAACACGGTCATCGTCGCGCCGCCGATCCTGCCGACTTCGCGACGTATCGTCTGCCCGAGCTCAGTTGCACTGATGTGACGCTTGTTCTTCGGAACGAGATGGACGTAGATGTTTCCATTGTCGACCGCCCCGGTCGTTGTGCCGAGCGTCGTGTATGTGTACGTCACCTCGGGATGGCCACGAGCGATACGTCCCGCTTCTTCCGCCTTGATGCGTGTGTAATCGAGGTTCGATCCCGGCGGTGTCTCGATGCCGATGTTGAGCTCGGAGCGATCGTCGGTTCCAAAGAATGCCGTTCCGACCAGTCCAACCGCAGGCATTGCAAGCGCGCCGATGAAAGTCACGATAGCGATGCTCACAACCGCAAGCCGATGATCCAATGCCCATCCGATCAGCCTCTTGTATCGCTCTGCCTGCCGGGCGAACCAGTCGTTGAACTTCTCGAGCGTCCGCGCGATCGGATTCCGATGCTCGTGAGCTTCGACCTGAGGATCCGCCCAGTACGCGGATAGCATCGGGTCGAGTGAGAACGAAACGAGCAGCGATACGAGCACCGACGAAGCGATCGTCAGTGCAAATGGCTTGAACCACTGACCCGCGACTCCGTACATGAAGGCGACGGGAACGAACACCGCGACGATCGAGAATGTCGTCGCCGCAACGGCGAGCCCGATCTCATCGGTGCCCTCGTGTGACGCGACCATGTGGTCCTTACCCATCTCGATGTGCCGGACGATGTTCTCACGAACGACGATCGCGTCGTCGATCAGAATTCCGATCGCCAGCGAAAGTCCGAGCAGCGACATCGTGTTGAGAGTGAATCCGAAGCCCCACACCGCGATGAACGACGCGAGCACCGACACCGGCAGCGCCAGACCGGTGATCACCGTGGACCGCCAGGAGTTGAGAAACACGAACACCACGAGCACGGTCAGCAGCGCGCCGATGAGCAGCGCTTCCTCAACGCTCCTCACGGAGTTTGCAACGCGATAACCGGCATCGCGAACTATGCCCATCCTTACGCCCGGCGGGAGCGACTTCTCGAGCTCTGCAACCGTCTCCTTGATTTTCTTGCTGACCTCCGTCGTGCTGTAACCCTTCGACTTCGTGATGTCGATGCCGACAGCTTCCTTGCCGATCAACGATTGAGCGCTCGATGCGCGCGACCAGTAGAGCGCCACGGATCGCTGCTCCTGCGTTCCGTCGAGAGCATCTGCGATCTGTCCGAGTCTGATCGTTTGCCCATTTCGCTCCGCCACTACGAGCTGCATGAAGTCCGACGGGCCCTCGAGTCGTCCTTGTAGCCGAATCGTTCGTTCATCGAGACTTCCGCTCACGCGTCCAACCGGTGCAGCGAGATTCTGAGCCTGAAGCGCCTGTACAACCTGTCCCACTCCGATTCCCGCAGCCTGCAGCGCCTGAGGACGCAGCTGAATGGTCATCTCACGCTTCACCTCACCAACGAGGTTCACCTGCGCTACGCCGGGAATTCCGCGCAGCGCACTCGTGATCGTGGGGTCAGCCATTCGTGTGAGCTGCGCCGGCGTGTACGCTTCCGACGACAATGTCAGCGACACTACCGGCCGTTCCGACGGATCGAGCTTCTTGAGGATCGGCTCCTTCATCTCCACCGGCAGATCCGCGCGGATCCCGGAGATTGCGTCGCGGATGTCCTGCGACGCCTGCGCAACGTCCTTCTCGAAAAGGAAGATCGTGATTATCTGCGCGTATCCGTCGCTCGCTGTGCCGTAGATCTGATCGACACCGGCAATTCCCTTGATTGCATCTTCGACAGGCTTGAGAACTTCTCTCTCGACGCCCTCCGGTGATGCACCCGGATACGGAATCCCTGTCAGTACGATCGGCTGCTGAATGTCCGGAAACTCGTCAGTCTGGAGTCGCATCAACGCGAACAATCCGAATACGACGAGCGCCACCATCGTCACGATGGTGATCATCGGGCGCTTGATCGCAAAATCCGAAATGACCATTACCGCTTCTCCTTCGTTACCGTGACGGGGTTGTCGGACGGTGCGGATACGCGGAGCACCGTGCCCGGTGTTATTCCCTGCGCCGCTCCGAGTAGGAGCGTATCGCCCGCCTGAACTCCGGACAGCAATTCGATCTTTTCTGCGCCTTCATCGCGCAGCCCAAGCTGAACCGGAACCCTTTCGACCCTGCCCTGCTTGATGCGCAGCACAGCCGGTGTTCCACTGCGCGCGTCGATCGCCGACAAGGGAGCGACGAGTCCCGTGTGCGACTCACTCGCGAGACGCCCGTTCGCGTACAGTCCTCCAACCAATCGGCCTTCCGCATTCGGAATCGACACGGTGATTCGCACCTGTCGCGTTGCCGGATCGGCGGTTGGATTCACGCGGGATATTCGTCCGGTTATCTCGCGCCCCGGATAGCCGGTGACGGTGAACGTCACCGGAACGCCGATGCGAACGGAGCCGAGCTGATCCGATGGGACGGAGGCTTCGAGCCGCATGCTGGATGGATCGACGATCGTTATCAACGCGGTGCCGGCCTGTACGACATCACCCGCTGAAACCGGACGATCGCTCACTATTCCAGAGATGGGAGCAGTAACGCGCGTGTTACTGAGCTGACGCTGCGCCGACGCGAGTCGTGCACGAGCATCAGCAAGAGCGGCGTTCGCTGCAATTGCATTGCGTCTCGCCTGCTCGATGTCGCGTTCCGCGATTGCGCCCGCAGCGAGGAGCTTCTGACTCCGCGCAAGCTCACGCGCTGCGATGTCGGCGTTGTTGCTCGCCGACGTAACGGCTGCGCGCGCGGAGAGAAACGCATCCTGGATGCCGGTTGCATCGATGCTGACGAGAAGCCGGCCGGCACGAACCGCCTGTCCCTCTTCCGCGTAGGTCTGAAGCACGCTGCCGCCGATCTGCGCGCGAACGGTCGCCTCGCGCTCAGGAATAAGTGCGCCGGAAATCGCAGGTCCGCTCATCAGCGAGCCTGGCGCGACGATCGCGATGTTCTCGGTTCCGATCGTCATTCCCTCCTTGTCCGCTTCCGCTGCTGCCGCTTCAGTATCGCGACGACAGCCGGCCGCGACTGGAGCAATCATCAGGAGAGCGGCAATCAGCGCTCTCAAATTGGTCGTGTAAGTCATCGTTCAGAGTCCGGGTGGTATCTGCTGTGAAGCAAGGGTTCCCGTTCCGGGTTGACCCTGCTGTTGTTGCTGCTGTTGAGGCGTCGTGGGCTGCGTGTACTGTTGCGTTTGCTGCTGTTGCTGCTGCGACTGCGCTGACTGCGACGAGGTTCCGGTGCCGAGCGGCAGATTCGGGAGAAGCGCGAGCTTCACTCGTGCGATCTGGAGATTGCGCGCAGCCAAAGCACGATTCACCGTGGCCTGCTCCAGCAGAATCCGTGAATCATTCAGCTCGAGCTGCGTCGAAATCCCCTCGCGATAACGCACTTCGGCGATCGTGTACGCACGCGTCGCCTGCTCGGCAGTACCGCGACTTGCTTCCCATGCGGCTTGCGCCTGAGCCAGCGAGTTGAGCGCTACGCGTGCATCGAGCGAAGCCAGCTCGCGCACTTGCGATAGACGCGCGCGCGATTCGGCGAGATTCGCTTGAGCGACGAGCTCATCACCACGAATTTTTCCGCCCGTGAAAAGCGGCAGCTGAGTGGAGACGCCGATTGTCCAGTTCGTTCGAAGCTGATCCCACGTCGGGAGACCCGACTTTGGATAACCGACTTTTCCGTACTGCGAGTTGAGGCTCAGTGACGGAAGACGTTGTGCGCGTGCGACCCGCACTAGACTCTGCTGAACGCGAACGGCTTCCGATGCCTGCCGTACAGTCGCGCGATTTGCCGCAGCGGTGTCAGGTGTAGACGGATCGGATACACTGAGACCCGTGAGGCGAATCGGCGGCGGCGACGAGGCTGCGTCGTCGATAGAGGTCGTCAGCGTCAGGGGCTGTTCGAGTGGAAGATTCAGAAGCTGCTTGAGACGGAGGTACGCAACTTCTCGATCGCTCCGGCGTTGAATCACCAGAGGCCGCTGATTGTCGCGGGTGACCTGCGCGCGGAGTAGCTCGAACTCCGATGTGTTGCCCACGTCTTTCGCGAGCTGAGTCTGCTTGAAGAGATTCTCGGTCTGCGTGTACGAAGCTTCAGCGATTCCGACGAGTCGATCCGCGAGCGCTGCGTCGTAGTAGGCCTGCGTGACGTCGAGTACGATCTGTGCGCGTTGTGCTGCGAGCTCGATGTTTGCTGATCGTTGACCGGCGAGAGCCGCAGCGTTCTGAGCGGCAACGCGACCTCCGCTGAAAACACTCTGAGAAACTGACAGACCGAGCTGATACTGATTCGCCTGACCGAACGGCAGACTGCTGAATGACGCGAATGGGTTGATTCCGTCGAGACATTTCGCTGCCTGCTCGAGTCCGGCAACCCGCTCCGTGACTGGAGCAGAGGCGTCAGCGAGATAATCGTTGCACGGCGGCTTCGGTGCTGCAGGCTTGGTTGTATCCGTTGCTGTCGCGCTCCCGCCAAATCCCTGGTACTGCGACTTGAGCGTACGCGTGTACCCCGCGGATCCGTAGAGCTGCGGGAGATACTGGCTGCGCGCCTGCATCACCTGGCCTCGCGTGCGCATCACGCCGGCGCGCGCGATCTGAACTGCTTCGCTCTGCGATTCGGCTCGCTGCAGTGCATCATCGAGTGAGAGCGCAACTGCTCCGGGCTGAGTGGTGGCGGTGGAAGCCGCCGTCACCTGCGCAATAACCGGCGATGACAGCGTGACGAGAAACGCCAGCGCGGTGATCGACACGCGCGAGCGGGAAATCCTTTTTGAGTTGAGGTTGTCGAGTGTCATCTGCGCTTTACGAATCGAGGTTCCGGGTTTTTCTGCGAGAGGTTGCTGCTCGAGCGGAGCCGGTGGTCACCGTGTCGACTCCGATCCCGCGAAGGAGCAGATCGACGTAGTACGTTGCCGCCTTGTCGCGCTGGGGCAGCGCTTCAGACATCACGTTGCGACCCATTGCATCGTGAAAGAGCGCGCCGATCAGCATCGAAGCCGCGGCCACCTCATCGAATTCGAGGTCGGTGAACCCGCTCTCGCGCATCCGCCTGAAGTACGCGCAGAGATCCTTCGTCGCGCGTATCGGAGCATTGAACGCGTATTCCGTCATCGACGGACGCTCGTTCAGCTCGCCCATGCATTTGCGGATCATCGGGCAGCGGGCTTCGATGTAGCCGATGACGACCGTGCTCCACTCCGTGAGCTCGGCGCGGGGATCGACTGGTTCATCGGGTAGGCGCACCATGTCGGCGCGGTCTGCGGCGCTTCCGATTGCTTCCTGAAGAAGCGCGTCTTTCGAGCCGAAGTAGCGGAAGAGGGTGACTTCGTTGACGCCCGCTTCGTCGGCGATCCTGCGTGTCGTTGATCCGCGGAAGCCGTGTTGCGCGAATACTGTCGCGGCGGCTCGGAGGATCTCTGTTCTGGTATCCATGGCGGCGGAACCTATCGGCCCGACCGCCTGCGTGCAAGTAGCTACTTACTTACATTTGTTTCGCTACCTGCCGCCCTCCGACACCCTCGCCGGCTCTCCCTCAGCCCCCGGCGGGCCACCGTGCAGGAACTTGTAGCTCAGCAGCTGCTGCGTCTGCCTGAACTCGCTCGGATTGGAGCCCTGCTCGCTGGGCAGCGGCTGCACCGAACGGATCTCGTCGAACAGCGCGACGTTCGGAAGAATCTCACGGTACGTCGTTATCACTTCCATCTTGAGCACCGCCGGCTTGATGCTGCCACCACGCGTCAGCCGGAACTCGGCTTTACGGATGATGTAGGTCGCGCTGTCGAGGAAGATCGACCCTTCGACATCAGGAGCGATGATGTTCGGGAGTGGCTGAAAGTCGATGCGGTGAACAGTGCCGATCGCCTGCTGCTCGATGCCCGCGTACTTGAAGCAGTGAGCCGTGAGGAATCGCTTGTCGGCGAGATCCCCGAGCGTCGGTAGTCGCATTACGCGCACGTCGCCGAAGAGCTTGTTGCGATCGGAGCTTACGATTTTTCCCTTCCGATAGCCCCACGCGTCGTCGCTGCGGAATGTCATGGTGTCGTACTTCACCAGGTGCGTCTCTGCTGTCTTGTCGTACGTATCGTGACGCTGTGCGAGACGATACTCGAACGGATACAGCTTTCGCAGCAACCGCTCACGATCTGCATTCTTGCGTGCTTCGCCGAGGATCGTGGTCAGCTCTTCGTCGTCAACGAGGCCCTGCTCGTCGGGAACGATGCATCTGCGAGGCGGCGCGCTTACCTGAACCTGAGCCAGCGCGGTGGGAATTCGAACGAGAGAAAAGACCGGCGGAGCTATGCTCGGCCCAAACTGGACTGTAGTGTCGACGGGAATGTAGCCGAGCTGCCGGATGTGCACGCGGTACGCTCCGGCGGGAGCGTCGTAGAATTTGAACGAGCCTGTTTCGTCCGTGAATTTCTCGCGCGGGCCGGGATCGAGAGTCACGGTGGCGTACGGCAGCGGAAATCCCGTCACTTCCGCAACCACCTTCCCCGTCAGCGAGAACGCGGGCCGTGGTGTTATGACCTGCGCACCTGATACGGATGCTGACAGGATGAATAAGACGCCGACTGCAGCTGGCAGCCTGTAGAGTGCCACGATTGTGCGCGGGGCTGAAACTGCGGTCGGCGGAGTCCGAAAACGGAAGCCGACGCGAGACATTGTCCCTACAGTATTGGTTGACTCTCTCATTTGCGCCAGCATTTGATGAATAAGAACCCCGCTAAACGCGTTCCGTGCCGGCTGCCCGCGACCGGCCACCCGTACCCCGTAACGCGTAACCCGTAAATCGCAGTTGTTTTCGAACTGTCAGAGTTTAGTAAAGAGACGCGCCGCGACTCAACTCCGTTACACCAAACACGTACGTTCGATCGAATTTCGCGCGTAACTCCAAACCCTTTCGCACATGCCGCTGTCTGAGGGCGTAATGCGGAAAACCTCGCGACACGCAGCAAACCCTTGACAATGGAAGGCTGTCTGCTGAAAATTCAACACAGTTGATTTTTCAGCACTGGGTCTCCCAGCCACCCTTGATATGCGAGTCTCACACGTCATCACCGCTCTTTTCCTGCCTGCGGGTCTCATGGCGCAGGATCCCATCCCCGTTTCACGCGTCGCTTCCGTAAATCCACCGGACCGGCCGCCATCCGCCAGTCCGACAGCAGCACTTGCAATAAAAGTCGCGACGTCGCCACCCGTCATCGACGGCAAAACGACCGACGAAGCGTGGGCGAACGCGCAGGTGATCGACAAGTTCCTCGAGTACGAGCCGAACAATGGCGCCGAGACGCGTTTCAAGACCGAAGTGCGCGTCGTGCACGACGACAACAACCTGTACGTGCTCGCGCGAATGTTCGATCCGCATCCCGACAGCATCATCTCGCTGCTCTCCCGCCGCGACGTCCGAACCAATTCAGAGCAGCTCAAGATCATCATCGATTCATACCACGATCGTCGCACCGGAGTCGAGTTCATCGTCAATCCGGCCGGCGTGAAGCGCGACTTCTCCATATCGAATGATGTAAATGAGGATCCGACATGGGATGGCGTATGGGACGTCGCGACGGCGATCGATTCACTCGGCTGGGTTGCTGAATTCAAGATTCCGTTCAGTCAGCTCCGTTTCGCGAAAAAGGACGAGCACACTTTTGGATTCATGGTCGTCCGTGATGTTGCCCGAACGCAGGCGCGAATCAGCTGGCCGCTCTATCACAAGGATGTTCAGGGATACATCTCGCAGTCAGGCGACCTGGGCGGTATTCGCGGTATCGGCAGCCCGAGTCGTCTCGAGGTGATTCCCTACGTCGTAACAAAGAACGAGACGCGTCCTTCCAGCAGCTCGTTCCGTCATCCGCAGGCATTTGCTGCCGGTGCTGACGTGAAGTACGGCGTCACGTCGAACCTCACGCTCAACGCGACGATCAATCCTGATTTCGGCCAGGTCGAAGCTGACCCGGCCGTACTGAATCTCTCCGCATTCGAGCAGTTCTTCGAGGAGCGACGACCGTTCTTCCTCGAGGGCGCCGGCATTTTCAGCTTTACCACCGCGTGCGGAGACATCGATACAGGTTGCACGGGTCTCTTCTATTCGCGGCGCATCGGCCGCTCGCCTCAACTTCTTGGCGCATACGGCGACAACGAGAGTCCGCTCAATACCACAATCCTCGGAGCCAGCAAGCTCACCGGCCGTCTCGGAAAGGGATTGTCGATGGGATTCCTCGATGCGGTCACTCAGCGTGAGGTAGGGACAGAAAAGAGAACGATCGAGCCTCAAACGAACTACGCTGTTGCGAGATTGCAGCAGGATCTACGCGACGGGCAGACGACGTTCGGCGCAATGATCACCGGCGTCAATCGTTCGCTCGATGCAAACACGAATCCGTTTCTGCGACGGTCGGCATATACCGGCGGCATCGATCTTCGTCACCGGTTCTACAAGAAGGAGTATCAGCTCGCCGTGAATCTCGCGGGCAGCATGATCAACGGCACGGAAGCGGCGATCCTCAGCACACAGCGTGATGGCGTGCACCGTTATCAGCGTCCCGACGACGACATCGAAGTCGATCCGACGCGCACATCGCTCACCGGAAATCTGGAGCGCGTTTCGCTCAGCAAGTTCGGCGGCGGTGTGACGCGATTCCAGAGTGTGCTGCAGAGATTCTCTCCGGGATTTGAGACGAACGACGTCGGATTCCAGTCGCGGGCGGACGAGCAGATGTTCCGGAACTGGTTTGCATTGCAGTACAACAAGAAGCCCAACGCGGTATTCCGTCAGGGATTCTTCAACTTCAACACCATGAACCGCTGGACGACCGACGGCCTCCCACTCACCGTCGGCCTCAATACCAACTGGCACGTGCAGTTCCTGAACTTCATGTGGGGCCACGTCGGCGTGAACTACAGCGATTTCATCACGACCTACAACGACCGCGCTACGCGTGGCGGGCCTGCTTGGCGCAACTCGCCCTCGTGGGACATCTGGACGGGAGTGGAGAGCGACAGCCGGAAGCCGTGGAGCGGAAACATCTTCGGCGGTACGTACAAGGGAGACGAGGGCACATCGCACGGCTGGTGGATCAACCCGGGCGGCAATATCAGAATCGGCAGCCAGTTCAGCGCGTCGATCGGCGTGAACTACAGTCACGATCTCAACGACTCACAGTGGAGAGCAAACTTCGGTGTGAGCGGAGTCGACACCACGCACTACACGTTCGCCAAGCTCGACCAGAAGACGTTGAGCCTGACGTCGCGCATCAACTACACGGCGACCCCGAACCTGTCACTGCAGATCTACGCACAGCCGTTCGTATCAACTGGTCAGTACTCAAACTGGCGCGAGCTCGCCGATCCGCGCGCCGAGAAGTACGCGGACCGGCTCAAGCCGTACGACGGTGGTGATCCGGGTGGATTCAACTTCCGGCAGTTCCGCTCTAACACGGTCGTTCGCTGGGAGTATCGCCCTGGCTCGACGCTGTTCCTCGTGTGGCAGCAGGGCAGGCAGACGGACGATGGACACGCGAGCGATTTCGGATTCCGCCGAGACATAGGCGATCTATTCAACGAGCATCCAGACAACACGTTCCTGGTGAAGGTGAGCTACTGGTTCAATCCGTGAGAACAGTGGTACGAAACGAAAAGGCCGCGGCAGTGACCGCGGCCTTTTTGCTTAAGACGCTTATTTGCTCTGTCTTAGCGCTACCGCGCTCGCTCCTCTGAGCATCGCATCTATCTCGTTCGCTGCAACTTTTCGCGGAACGAGCCACCTTCCTCCTTCGATCGGATCCGACGGAACGTTCACGCCCGCAACTCTACCTGCTCCGTCGATGCTCACAACTGCCGAGGCAGCAAACTGACCTTCGCGCTTGCTGGTGACCACGAGAACCCACGTGCCCTGCGCGGGCTTTTGCCACCGGACGGCGTACATGCCCGGTGACGAAAGGCGCTTGATGTCGAGCGGCGTACTCTGCCGCTTTCCGTTGACGAGCCCTTCAGCTGTTCCGGTCAGGTCGTACGACACGAGCTCGCCGTGATGGTAAGTACGAACGGTGAATAGCGCTCCGCGCGTTCCGGGATCGTGAGGATTCGCCGGGTATTCGATTGCGATCCATGGCGGGCCGGCAATCGCGGCCGTCGCGAGCACGAGCGCGAGCACGACCGGAATACCAATTCGAGAGGGAGAGAGTTTAAGCATTGTCATATCCATGTGAGGTTCACACGTGAGATGCCGCTTGACTCGAAGAGGTTGAATCAGCTCTAGACTGGCGGAGCGTTACCCAAGCCGAGCAAGGGACCGACGCAATGCGATTAGTTACTTCTTGCTACTAATTGCTACGGGGTTTTCTCTGAGGGTGATCATCCCCTTGAACGTTCTTACTGACACCCGTGCTCCCCCGTTTCCAATCGAACCGGTCAGTTCCGATCCACGACCGTAACGGCCTGGCACCGGTCTCCTCGAGCTCAACGAATTCTTGATTCCACCTGCAATCGTCACGATCTCGAGGTCGGCCGAGGCTTTTGGAGGAAATGCGAGATCGACGGCTCCACTGTGCGTGTCGATGTCGAGCGTTCCTGCCGGCTCTACATCTCCGGCAAACCTCACCGCACCGGCGACAGTCTCGAGCTTCGCGCGCTCGAACCTGCCACCTGTGACACTGATTCCACCGGTGACGCTCGACAATGTCATGTCGCGACTGGTGCCTTTGAGAGTCACGTTGCCGCTCGCACTCTTTGCACGCAGCCAGGCCGGCGAGCCATTCACTTCTATGTCGCCATCGATTGCTTCTGCGTTGAGCTCGCTGGGATTTCCCGTCACGCGAATCGTTCCCCCGACGACATAGAGATCGAGCTGCCCCTGCACGCCCGAAACGGTGATATCCGCGGTTGCAGTCTTGATCCACACTTTCGCGCGCCGCGGCACGAGTACTTCCAGGTGTGACGGCCCCGGATTTCGCTGATCAGCTGCTTCGACGAAACCCTTCGCGCCGCTGTGTCCGCCGCCGGCAAAGAACTGATCTCCCTTCGCGACTGTGCCGCGAATGATGAGAGAATCCTTGTCCCAACCGGTGACACGTACGCTTCCAACGAGATTGCTGATGCGCACGGAGCCGTCGGCGTCCAGCTGCATTCGCCGATCGACTGGCCGCTGAGCAGACGCCTGGGTCGCGAGGGTAAGCGCAGATAAGAGCGGGAGCAATCGAATAAGTCGCATCAGCTTCCGACCGCCATCTCCGTCGTTCGCCGAATCAGATCAACCTTCTGCTCGTAAGTCGCCGATAGAATCTCGGTGAGATGCTTGTTCGATGGATCAGCCGCGAGTGCAGCCCGCGCCTCCACGATCGCGGCGTCGATCACTCGCAGACTTTTGTGCAGCTTGGCGATCGTACCAGGTGCGAGCTCGGACTGTTGCGCTTCGAGGACTGCCGACAGCTCGTTCACGGTGCGGATGTAATCAGTCTCAATCCGGGTGAACTGTGCGAGTGTCGCGTCACCTCCAGCGACTGGGGCCGGCGCCGCCGTTGATTGTGTAGCGTCGCGGGACCCCCCGTTACGCACTACTGCAAGAGTCGCGAGTGATGATCCGGCGATTAGTAGCATCGCAGCAGCTGCGAGAATTGCAGGCCGCTGCCACCACGCTACGACACGAACAGGTATCGTCGTGATTCCAGCGCGTATCGCCGGCCAGAAATCTTCCGGCGGCTCGATGCTTCGTGGGAGCCGGGCGACCGCAGTCGCGAGCTCATCCAGCTTCGATTGATCGATGTTGTCTTCAGTCATCGTTCCAGTGCCTTGATTAGTAGCTTGTGCGCCCGATGCAGCTGGGCCTTGACCGTGCCGACCGCTACTCCCAGTCGCTCGGCGATTTCTGCGTGTTGATACCCCTCTATGTCGTGCAGCACGAACGCTGTCCTCGCACCGGGCGGCAACAGCGTGATCGCGGTCTCGAGATCCATTCGCGCATCCGGTGAATCCGTTGCCGCGAACGCATCGAGACGCTCCGGCTCATCCATCGGCAGCACACGCGCAACACGCCGCTTGTCCTTCCGCGCGTTCTCGAGCATAGCATTCACCGCCAGACGGTGCAGCCACGATGAGAACGCCGAGTCGCCACGAAAGCTCCCCAGTCCGCGCCAGGCGCGAATGAACACATCCTGCGTCAGCTCTGCGGCAGCTTGTGCGTCACCGCCCGCGAGTCGAAGCGCAAGCGCATACACACGACCGACGTTCTCGCGATAGATCCCTTCGAACGCATCCGGATCGCCGCGTTTCGCGCGCTGAATGAGATCCATCGCGGAATCCGCGCGCGTTCCGGACACCGGAACACTCGATTGATCGAACGGAGACGGCGCCGCGGCTGGAGGACTCATTCGTTGTCGAATCATATGATGCCGCGGAGGTCCTTCGGGTTTAGACACTCACCGCATCAATTCTTCGACCAGCAGCCGGAGATACTCGAGCCCTTCGTAGAATCTCTTGATCTCGATTCGCTCATCCTTCCCGTGGGCGCGCGCTTCATCCGGGTCCGTAAAGACGCCAGTCGTGCCGTATACCGGGATTCCTGCGTTCCGCACGTACAATCCGTCCGTGGCACCCGTGGACATTTCCGGAATGATCGGAATACCGGGCCAGAGTCGATGCGCAACGCGCGTGATCGGATCGAGCACTCTCGGGCTGAGTGGAGACGGAGGCGATGCTGTCGGCGGCGCGACTCGCGAAACATGCACTGCGGTGTCAGCGATAATTCCTGTTAGCGTTCTGTCGACGCGATCAGGATCCACGCCCGGGAGTATTCTGCAATTGACGATCGCGCGAGCAGTCTGCGGGAGCGCGTTATCCGCATGACCGCCCTCGAGCCGCGTAGCAACACACGTCGTTCGCAGCAGCGCGTTGTAGTGCGGATTTACAGACAGTCGCGCTGCTGCAGCTGGGGCGAAACCGGGACGTGACACCGCACGCATGTCGGCAGCCAGCTGTCCTTTCTCGAATGCAGCGGCCTGCCGAAAATACGAGCGCGTCGTCTCATTGAGCTCTACAGGAAACCGGAACGCTGCAAGTCGACCGAGTGCGCTCGCGAGTGTGTAGATCGCATTGTCGCGTCGAGGGAGCGACGAATGTCCACCGACATTCTTTACCTCGAGACGATACGACTGGTAGACCTTCTCGCCTGTCTGTACCGCCAGCAATCTGGCGTTGCCGGATTTGTCGAGGTCTCCTCCGCCCGCGTCTTCGTTGAGAGCGAACTCAGGATCGTCTATCCAGCGTCGTCCCGCACCGCTTGCGAACCACTTAATGGCATTGCTGTTCGTCTCCTCGTCGGTTGTAAACACAGCGATCACGTCGCCACGTGGAACGAAGCCAGCACGCTTCCAGCGGACGAGATTCTCGACGATCATCACCGCGGGTCCCTTGTCGTCGCCCGTTCCTCGGCCGTACCACCATCCGTCTTTTTCCACGAGCGTGAACGGATCCGTCGTCCAGTCTTCCCGCCGCGCGTCGACTACATCGATATGCGCAAGAAGCAGAATCGGCCGGGCGGCCCCTCTTCCCTTGAGTCGAGCGACGACACTGGCGAGCTGCGGTGTCGGACCGACAACGACGACATCTTCATCCGAGAATCCCGCCTTCCGAAGCCGAGCTGCAACTGCGTTCGCAGCTTCCACTGTTCCCGGCGTGCCCGTCACCGATCGGATACCGATCAGCTCGCGCAGGATCACCGCTGCTTCCGCCGAATCTTCTGGTGAAAGTTTTCGCTGAGCTACCGCCGGCGCTGGGATCACCACCGCTGTGCACACAAACGCGAGGCAGACTTCTCTAAAATGCAGTTGACGCTCCGTTATCGGAGCGTCAACGATACTTCGCGGTCGAGACGAGTTGCAAGCGACCTAAGCGCGCATTTTACGAATTCGCCGATAGATAAGCCAGGCGACAAACACGAGCACACCGAAAGGAATCAGAACGCCGAGGGATGCGATCGTCCACGCGACGAATCCAACGAAATTGCGCCACGCCTGTTTGAGCGCGCCGACGATCGGATTCTGGCCGGGAGTCTGGCCGAGTATCGGGAAGGGCTCGTGGACGGTTACGCTGAGCGTGCTCTCAGCGACTCGGCTCGAGAGGTACCTGAGTCGTCCTTCATATCGCTCGATCTCCTCGCGAACTCGGGCGAGCTCGCGCTCGACGGCTAGAACATCCTCGAGCTTTCCTGTTCGCCGTGCGAGAAGCGAGATCAATCTCTCTTCGAGCCGCTTTGCGTTCGTCACTCGCGCGCTGATGTCGACGAACTCTTCGCCGACATCCTCCGCCGTCGACGTGACTGACTCCACTTTCCCGATTCCACCAAGTGCGCTGACGGCCTGATCGAAGCGGGCGGCCGGGATCTTGAGCTCGAGTGTTGCGGTGCGAACCTGCTCTCGTCCGCCGGCGATTGACGAGTTGGCGATGTACCCGCCAAGCTGCCCGGCGAGCTGCCTTACGCGCGCGATTGCCGGATCGAGCTTCTCGACTTCAATGGATGCCTGCCCGTTGCGGATGAGCATCGTCGGGTTGATCCGCGCGCTTGCGATCGCTGACGATGGCGATGGTGCTGCCTGATCACTCGGTGGCGCGGTTGCGGCAATCGGCGCTACGGCTCCCGCAATTCCGCCTTCCTTTCCCTGAAGCCGCCGCGCACCCGATTGGTTTGCTTCGGGGAGTGATACGGCGTCGGTCGCGACTGACCCGCGCTCCTCGCGCGCCTGTTTTGAAACGTTATCGCATGCGAAGAGAAGTGGCAGAGCCGCAACCGCAGCGATGATCTGTCTGGATTTCATTGTCGGGTTCCTGGGTGTGTCTTCCTCTGTATGACGCCGAGGAACCCGACGCTTGCACACCCGTGACCCCGTACCCCGTAACCCGTACCCCGTACCCGGGTTTTTATCCGACCCCGACCACCTCTCTCGCCCCCCTTAAAGCCGGCGGCGCAGCTGTCTCTCTCCTCTCGCCGACCTGCTGTCGCCACATCGCGTAATACAGTCCCATCCTGTCCAGCAGGTCCGCATGCCGCCCTGATTCAACGATCCGCCCCCGCTCCAGCACGTAGATGCAGTCCGCATGCATTACTGTCGACAGGCGGTGCGCGATGAGAATAGTCATTACTTCTCGATCGCTCGCGACGTCGCGCATCGTCCGGCTTATCTCCTCTTCGGTCAGCGAATCGAGCGACGACGTCGCTTCATCGAACACGATCAGATGCGGCCGCCTGAGAAGCGCGCGGGCAATCGACAACCGCTGCTTCTCGCCGCCCGACACCTTCACACCGCCTTCGCCGATCACCGTATCGAGCCCGCGATCCGCACGCGCCAGGAGACTGTTCGCCGCCGCTTTGCGCATCACGTCGAGACACTCTTCGTCGGTCGCCGCGGGATTCACGAACTTGAGATTCTCGCGGATCGTTCCCGAGAATAGCTGAGTGTCCTGCGTGACGAATCCGATGCGTTCCCTCAGGCGGTCGAGATCGATGACTTTCCCCGAGTACCCGTTGTAGAGGATGTCACCCTCGAGCGGCGGATAGAGACCGACGAGAAGCTTCACGAGCGTTGTCTTCCCTGAACCGGATGGCCCGACGAACGCGATCGTATCCCCGCGCCTGACCCTGAACGAGATGCCGCTCAACGCAGGCTGCGACGCGCTCTGATGCTGGAAGCTTACCCTCGAGAACTCCAGCTCTCGCAAATCTTCCAGCGGAACCGGCTTCTCCGGTTTCGGATCCTTGGGAATGTCGAGTATAGCCCGGAGGTTCTGGAGTGATACCTCCGTCTCGCGGTAGATGTTGATCAGGTTACCGAGCTCCTGCAGCGGACCGAAAATAAAGAAGGAGTAGATCAACAAGGAGAAGAACTGACCAACCGTGATCTTCTGCGTGAAAATCAGGTACAACATCATGAACAGAATCGTCGTCCGCAGGAGATTGACAAACGTTCCCTGAATGAAGCTCAGGCTCCTGATGTAGCGAACTTTCTTCAGCTCGAGCTTGAGGATCTTGTCCGTCGTCGCATTCAGCCGAACCACTTCCTGCTCGGCTAGTCCGAGGCTCTTTACGAGCTCGATGTTTCGCAGCGATTCAGTAGTCGACCCGGCAAGTGCTGTCGTCTCCGCAACGATCTGCTTCTGAATCACCTTGACTCGTTTGCTCAACACCGAGCTCAGCGCGCCAAGCAACGGAACCGTCAGCAGGAACGCCGGTGCGATCACCCAATGCACGGTGAACGCGTAAATCATCACGAACACGACGCCCACCAGCGTCGTGAACATGATGTTGATCGCAGCCGATATGAATCGCTCCACGTCGCTGCGGACTTTCTGAAGCTTCCCGAGCGTCTCGCCGCTCCGCTGATCCTCGAACACCGAATACGGAAGCTCGAGCGAATGCCGGATTCCGTCCGAGTACATCTCGGCGCCCAGCCGCTGCGTGATGACGTTGACGAAGTAATCCTGGAAGTTCTTCGCGACTCTCGATACGAACGCGACCCCTACTGCCATTGCAAGCAGCAACGACACACCGCGAATGAACTGGGCCGTCGTATACAGCTGATACTTCGTCGCGTACCTGTCGATGACGTACCGGAAGATCAGCGGATCGAGTAGCGAGAATATCTGGTTCGTCGCCGCCAGGAACAACGCGAGGACGAACAGCTTCCAGTATTTCCGCGAGTACTCGTAGAGAATGTCCATCAGGCTCGCTCAGCAATGAAGATCATTTCAGGAGATTCGTCAGACGCAGGGGACCGATCGAAATTCCCGTAAGTATCGACGACGCGGAGGCCGCACCGCGCCAGGAGGTGATCCACCTCAGCCTTCATGTACCAGCGCATCGGAAAGCTTTGCACAAGGCGCTCCGAACGACCGTCCGGATATTGAACGTAATAGATCAGCTCGATTTCACTGTACTGGTCGAGCGTGTGAACTGCGTTCACACGCGACGTTCTCCGAAGTGTGCGACCGTCGCCCAATGGGGTCTCCGGCATCTCTTCCCGCTCTTCCACACGTGTGGGATCCGCGAGCAGGCGGAGATCCGGGCTGAATACGTCGAAGACGAGCCGGCCTTTCGGCTCGAGGTGCCGGCTTATCGCATTGAGCGCCGACATCTGGTCATCAATCGTGATGAGATGCTGCATTGGCCTGAAAGGCACCATCGCCAGCGCGAATAAGCGGCCGAGGTCGAAGCTTCGCATGTCGGCTTGGTGCAGAGTGATACGAGCTCTGACTTCCGCCGGCTCTGCCGCTACGCGTTCCTTGCAGCGATCGAGCATAGGAGACGACCGGTCCACGCCCGTGATCTCAACACCATCGCGGGCTGCAGGAATCAATACGCGCCCCGTGCCACAGCCGATCTCGAGAACCTTCCCCTTCGCGTTGCGCGCCTCATCGACATAAAACGCGATGTCGCTCCGCGAACGGTACAGCGTGATAGAGTCGTACAGCTCTCCGATGTTCTCGATTGCGTCGTATGGATCGTTCACAGTGAGTCCGTCGGACTATTGGTTGAGGCGAGAGAGGTCGCCTCCTGTTATTTAGCGCCACGTAATCGGCGTGACGCAATTTCCGAGAGAAGCGTAATCGAGAGAAGCAGCGCGAGCCAAGCCATCGAACGCGACGCCGGTGCTCGCTGCTTCGCTGCCAATTCAGGAGAGGTTGGCGGCCCAATTGCGGAGACAAGCGCAGCGAATGGTGCATTGTCCGCATCCGCTGTCCAAACTGGCAGCGCGATTCTTGGCGCATATGCAACAGCTGAAACGAGACCGCTCCACCATTGCCGGTGGTCCTCGGCTGCGCGTTCGTCGCCGGCCATCCGCCATCGCCAGCTCTCCGGGTATCCGATCTCGATGACACGTCCAGCAGCGTATCTCCGAGCAGCAACCGCGACATCTTCTCCCCTCCGGCGGAGCACAATTGCGTCGGCCGGCAACGATTGCAGCGGAGACAGCGGGGTCTTCTCCAGCGTGACAGGCACCGCACCACTCGGCGTCATCGGAATCATGACAGCCGGGCCGACCGGAGCGACGCGTAGTGCCTGCGGCATTTTTGCAGCCGCAGCTGATCCGATGATGACACCGCCGCCGGACCGCGCATACTCGTCGATCGCGTCAGCCCATGGTGAGGCTGATTCATCGAGCGCTACAACCGCCGAGTAGCGCGCGGTATCGATGTGATAGCCTGCACTCTGCGACACGTCGACCCCGGGCGCTACCCGGATCATCGCATCGACTTTCCATCCGGATTCCTCGAGTGCGGCCGTCGTGAACTTCGATTCCCACCCGGCACTGCCAAGCACGAGCACTCGTCGAAGAATCGATGAATCGCCTCGCACCGCGACCGCCCGGCTGCCCGAAACGCGCGCGATGAACGGGCCATCAGCATGGACTGCGAAGCGTGCGCCTCCCTCGTCGGCTTGAACCGTGTCGAATGGAGCGATGTCATCGCGCAGCTCTACTATCGATCCTCTTGGAGCGGCGATCACCACATTGGTTCCACGGTCGGGCGATGCAATCGAGGACGCTGTGATTGCGATCGGTTGAAGCTCGCCTGTCCATCCCACCTGCGATCCCGCGCGTCTGAGAGCAGTCAGCCAGTCACGCACAATCGGTTGAGGAAGGGAATCGAGCGTAACGCGGACTGCCGTCGGTGCGACCGGAGACATGCTCCATGTTCGCAAGGCTGCAATCGTCGCCGTCCCTTCGACTCCTCCTCTGCCATCGGCAGATTCGACATGAAGCGATCGCCACAACATCACCGTTAGAATCACGAGTGATATCGCACGCAGCGCGCGCTCGGTCCAAACTCTCACTTCAGCGGGTGAGCGCATAGACGATGATGTTCACGCCGAAGCGGGTATTGTCGACCGCTGAAAACCGCTTGTTGTCCGGGTGGTAGTTCCACTCGGAGCTGTAATCCTTGTTGCTGTACAACACTGCGATGCGACCATCCTGCAGCACAGCCTTCAGGTTCTTGTGAACGAGGTTATCGCCCCATCCGTTGAGCTCGTGACTCGTTGCCGGCGGGCCATCGTCGAACTTGAAGAAGCAGCGATAAATAGGATGATCGTTGGGCAGGTCCTTCGGCATCGAGAACGTTCGCGTGATCTCCTCCATAGCCGACTTGTGGAAGATTCCGCCGATGTCATGGTTGTGGTCGTCGATGAACAGCATTCCGCCTCGATCCACGATCTTTCTGGCGTTGCGTCTTTCAGCTTCACTGAACCGGAAGGGCAGATGTCCGGTTAGATACACGAGCGGATACTGTAGAATCTCGTCAGACGACAACGGTACGATCACACCCGAGGGCGCGACGCGAATTGCCGTGTAACGCGCGACCGAATCCACGATGTTCGCCGGCAAACTGGGTGCACTGTCCCAGTCGCCGGATTCATAGCGCCCGGTGCAGAAGACGAACTCGCTTACCATCCGCCGCTCCACGCCGGCAGTCCCGGCTTCCCTTCCGGAGATCTGTCGAGCGCGCGCCGGGCACGGACCAACCCCGGAGTCGCATCACGCCCAGCGCGCATCGCTGCCGTCGCTTCGCCTAGTGCTGAAGCGAATGCAGGAAGTGACGCAAGAGCGTCCGCCCGAATCAGTGCGAGCTCGCTGATTGCCCGGGGGGGAGATGATCCAATCAAATCGAGAGCCGCATCGAACCTGTCGGAGAGCCCTACGCGCATAGAGTCCGCAAACGAATGCGGGGAGCGAGTGCTGCTCGATCCTTTCTCCTTCCCTGTCAATCGCACTCGCTCGAGATCGACGATGATCTTGGGCTGTGCGCCCCGCAGGTACAGACGCTGCGCGAGCCTTGCGCGATCCAGCGCCTTGAGCGCAACACGCATCGGTGGCAACGCCTCCTTTGGCTCCGCGATCTGAAGCGACCGCACAGCCTGCCAAAGTGCGTCATACGCTTGCTTCAAATCCGGATTTCTTATTGCGCGGATTTCCGTTTCCGCTTCTTCAGTATCGCTCGGTCCTTCCGGCGAATCCTGCTCATAGAGGATGTCGTAAACGCGCTTACGAATGCGGTCTTCCATCGTTCCGATGTCGCTCGATTGCTTCACCCATTCCGAGCGCGCCAGCGTCTTTTCCTTCTTGACGAGCGCTTCGGTCATCAGGATGAGCATCCGCTGACTCATCGCTGAGCTGTCTATGGGTGGCGGAGCTGCTGCTTCGATGGACAAGGAATCGTATTCATCCGCACGCGCGATCCGGATCGTCCGCGTGTCCGATGTTCCAGTTCCCGGACCCGACAGGTTGTTCAAGTCCCGCGCGATTGCGCGAATCGAAAGGACATCGCCCTGTCCCAGCTTGAGCGATGACAGGTCGAGAGTCGCAGCAAGCGATCCGGTTCGCGCGCCGTCGAATCGCTCGGCCGGCGTATTGATCGTGCGGCCGGTGAATGTTTCCCCTGATCCTGAGCTAATCAGATACTCGAACCATCCGTCATTGAGCCCGACATCATCCGAGATCTGAGCGCGAATCGTCGTCACCAGCTTCGGCGTGCGCAGCGTAGTGTCGTGCACCGGCGCAACGAGAACGACTTTCGGCTCGAGATCGTTTCTGGGCTCGAGAACGATGATTCGGTCGTGTCCGCGATCTGTGAACCGGATTGCTGCGGGGCTCGATGGCATCGTCAGCCGCGCCGACCATTCATCGCGGGAATCCGACACGCGAATAACTGCTTCGCCGAGTCGCGCGGTTATCCCTGTCGGTCCGGCTGGTCCGCGAATCGTTATCGCACTGCCGACGAGGGCTGAGATCGATTCGGGATCATCGAGACGCTGACTGCGCTGTCGAACGTATGCCGGCGGAACGACCTCGGCGGTGAGCATTTCGAGCCGGCTGCCCGGTACCTTCGGCGATGTCGCGGCACCTTTGCGCAGAACTGCGCCGAGTCCGGGTCGGCCGCCGTGCACAGCGGGCGATATATATAGTAGTCCGCCCATCAGAACGAGCGCGACACCGGCAGGGGTGAGCTTCTTTCTCACCGCCTTGAGCGCGACGGAACGAAGGTCCTCTCTCGCAACGAGCGCATCGAGCTCCTTCCGAGTATCAGCCGCGGCTGGATCCATTGCAGTCACAAGCGCGTACTGAAGACGCGGGATCTTTTCTTCGATCCATAATGCGACGCGCTGGCGGGACCAGATGTGCCGGACCCGCCACAGCATCAGTGACGTTACTACGAAGAGCTCGATTATCGCCGGAGTCCGTCGAGGATCTCCATCCCGTCCGAGCCACGGGTGCATCAATACCGTGATTGCGAGAACTCCGATCGCTGCCGCAACGCCCCAGATCAGCGCTGATGCAATCGCACCCGTCGCAATCAGGCGCTGGACTCTCGATACGCGCTCGGTGGTCGTCATGCGGCCTTCGCTTCGCTTCGTTCGCGAGCAATTCCAGCCGATTCGACCGGAGCACTCGTGCGGCTTCTCACGAACAGCTCAGCTATTGCGCCTAGAAGCGCCAACCCGAGCAGCCACGGAGCGAGCGGTGATGGAACGTCGGATCTCGCGGCGAACGCGGATGCCGGAGCGAGTGATGCTCCACCACGCAACGCAAGCATTGCCTCGCGACTGATCGGCAGCGTCGAACGTATATCTCCGCACGGTGACGTGAGGTCGCCGACAAGTCGCGTGAATTCCGGGCGAATCGGAAGGTCGCCTGTGGATGTAACCGGAATCGCGATCGATCGTGTGCACGTGTTTGCATCTTTCGGCGTCTCGATCGCGGCAGGCTCTCCGTCTACCCATCTCGCGACAACTGTTGCGCCACGAAGAGAGTCGGCGGGATAGCTCCATCGCCTCTGGAAGAGAGCGACTACCACGGAATTTCTAGTCACTACCGCGCCTGACGAATCGACCGTTCTGCGTGCGACAGCCAGTGGAGGTCGCGCATCCGAAGGCCAGGCCACCGTGACGCCCGTCTCTCTGGTGCCATCAACGCTGCCGTTGCGCAGTACACGTACTGAAACTGTCCCCGATTTTCGCGAGATCACACCGGTCGTGATACGCAACGGATCCGCCGCGTCGCCGATGACCCCGACGGATGGCTCTTCATTCTGACGAGCGCGAGCTGAAACGTGAATTAGACGAGCTCGCCCGGGCCACAGCGAACGAATCTCCGTGGTCGCCGCATCCGCTTCTTCGTCGGCAAAGGGTGATACGATCACCAGCTCGATTGAGTCGACTTTATCACGGAGATCACTTGCAGCTCGCGCTGCCGATATCAGCGTCGAAGACAAATTGCCTTTCGTGTCGGTAGGCTTTAATCGCGAGATGCTGTCAGCTGCCCTCCCGTTTATTCGACGTGAAGTCGAATCGAATGCGAGAATGATTGCGCCTTTGCCTGCAGACACACGAATGCTGTCCGCCACTTCCTGCACGCTCGCGACTCCACGAGAAACGTCAGCGAGAATTATCTGACCGAGTGCCACCCGAGACGGCTGCGCAACCGGTCGTGCCAGACCTGCGCCCGCTGCGATCACAACGAGAACGCGGAGCAGCATCAGCAACAGGTCGGAGGGACGCGCTGCGCGAGATGTCGCCTTCGCCGGCAGCTCAGGTACGAACCGAGCAGTTGGAAACACGGACGACGTAGGCTGCTTCGTGACTATGAAGTGCAGCAGCACGATCCCGCCCGCTACGACGAGCGCGCCGATCAGATACGCCGGTGCCAGGAACGTCATCCCGGTACTGCGGCTCCCCGCACAGCCGTCACTCGCCTGATGATGTGATCGACACTCTCCTCTCCGGTCACTGCAGTCGTGTAATTGATTCCCGAGTCACTCCATTCGTGTCCGACCTCGTCTCGCCATTGTGCGAAGGCATCGATGTACGCGTCGCGCGCGTCGCGAATCATCGGGCGCTTGTATTCCGGATTCTCCGGGTCCGCAACGAGCGTGTCGTGTCGCGGCGGATCCAGCTCTTCATGGGCAATCACATGAACGAGGTGCATCTCGCGTCCCGCTACGACCCAATGTGAAGCAACTGCGAGAAGATCTTGAGCATCGCCGAGTAGATCGGTGACGATCACCACGCGACCGCTCGACTGTCCGGCGAGTGACACGATCGGTGCAAGCGGCGCCGAGCCGCGCGGTGATACCGACGATACCGCGCGAATGATCTCCTGTATCACTCCCTGTCGTGTACGCGGAGGCAGATGCACGGGCGATTCAGCGTCGGAGATCATCAGCCCGACCGGATCTGCTCCATTTCGTCCGACTGCGGCGAGACCTACGCCGAGCAATGCAGCCAGATTCCATTTTCCCATCGTGTCGACGGGAAATGCCATCGACGCGCTCGCATCCAGCACGATCGTCGTGGGAAGAATGGCCCGCTCGTTCGATAACCGTATATAGGCGCGATCGGTGCGGCCGAAGAGCTTCCAGTCGATGCGCCGCAGATCATCGCCCTGATGATACGGACGATATTCCGTGAACTCGGCCGAAATTCCACGCATGCGTGACGAATGCGCGCCGGGAATTCCGCTGCGAACCGCTGTGCGCGCAGGCCATCTGATACCGCGCACCTGATCCAGAAGCTCTGCGAACTCCGTCTCTCGCACTGCGCTCCTGCGAGCGTCGCTCGCCGATTCCCGCCAGCGGGCCATTGGGGCTAGAGCTTGATGTCGCTCTTCGGCGGCTTCACGTCCTCGAGCAGCTGGTCAATGATCTGCTCGGCGGTGATTCCCTTTGCCTCAGCGGCGAAATTCGGAAGAATGCGGTGCCGAAGAACGGGCCGCGCTACGCGAAGAATGTCGGCGGGTGCGACAGCGAATCGTCCCGCGAGAAGCGCATGAGCTTTTGCACCGAGTATGAGCGCTTGCCCGGCGCGTGGTCCGGCTCCCCAGCGAACGTACTTCTTCACCGTCTCACTCGCGCTCGCCTCTGCGGGACGCGTTGCTCGCACGATGCTCGCAGCGAAGATCAGCGCCGGCTCGGCAGCTGGTATGTCACGGACGAGGCGCTGTAATGCACGTGTCTCGTTGCCGCCGATGACGGGCTCGAGTGGCTCGGGATCCGCACCGGTAGTTGCGCGAAGAATGTCGACTTCGGCGTCTTTTTCCGGATAGCCGATCCGGACATCGAAGATGAAGCGGTCTAGCTGAGCTTCCGGGAGTGGATACGTCCCTTCCTGCTCGATCGGATTCTGCGTGGCGAGAACGAAGAACGGCTCCGGAAGTGTCATCGTCTCACCCGCGGCCGTGACCCTATGCTCCTGCATCGCTTCGAGCAGGGCCGCCTGAGTGCGCGGTGGGGCGCGATTGATCTCGTCGGCGAGAACGATGTTGGCGAATACCGGCCCGCGAACGAAGCGAAACGAACGCGAGCCTGTAGCCGTATCCTCTTCCATGATCTCAGTGCCGGTGATGTCGCTGGGCACCAGGTCGGGCGTGAACTGTATGCGCCGAAACTCGAGGTCCATCGCTTCGCTGACGCTACGTATCATCAGCGTCTTGGCGAGGCCCGGGACACCGACGAGAAGCGCATGCCCGCCGGCGAGGAGCGCCATCAGGATTTCTTCGATGACGCTTTCCTGTCCGACGATTCGTTTCGCTACTTCAGCGCGCAGCCGCGATGCCGCGGAGAGGAGAGCCTCACGCGACAAAGCTGGTGTTTTCGCCGTAAGTGTCGGAATTGCCATGGACAACTGTTACGGGGGTACGGGTGACGGGGTACGAGTTACGGGTGACTGCGTTGTTAACCCGTCACCCGCAACCCGTACCCGCTTTTACGAAAACTATTCGGCTACTCTCCGTGTCGCACCGACA
Organism: Gemmatimonadaceae bacterium; assembly: GCA_036560025.1. GTDB lineage: Bacteria > Gemmatimonadota > Gemmatimonadetes > Gemmatimonadales > Gemmatimonadaceae > UBA4720. Next base: position 49,399 of record DATBRZ010000167.1, read on the forward strand.
GTGAACTGTAATTCTTTTGTAAGACCCAGGTCGGGATGGCCGTTTCAATTGCAACCGGCCAGCCACCGTTCGATAATTCGACACCTCCAACCTCCACGACCGTGAAGACAAGGCGCGAATTCCTCAAGAAGAGCGGTCTCACCGCTGCTGCGCTCGCCGCTACCGGCGCGTTTTCGCCCGCCAACGCAATGGCCGGGCTGTTCAGGCCCCCTCCGAGCCCTGACGCGATCCCTCCTGACGATGTGATTCGCGAGCTAATGATGGCCGCGATCAACACGGCTAAATCGGCAGGCGCGTCGTACTCCGACGTCCGGATCGGACGATACCGGAACGGCATCGTCATTACGCGTGAGCAGCAGATCGTGCAGACCGCGGATACCGATTCGATCGGTGCGGGAGTCCGTGCTCTTGTCGACGGCACGTGGGGATTCGGCGCAACGAAGACGCTGACGAAGGACGGTGTCGCGACGGCCGCGCGTGAAGCTGTCGCAATCGCGAAGGCAAATCGAATCGCGCGTGATCAGCCCGTGCAGCTCACACCGGTTCAGTCCTATCCGAACGCAACGTGGAAGAGTGACTTCAAGATCGATCCATTCACGATTCCAATCGAGCAGAGAGCTGATCTGCTTCTCAAGGCGAACGCCGAAGCATTGAAGGTCAAAGGCGTTCGATTCGTTAACTCCGGACTGCTGTTCGTGAAGGAGGACCGGAAGTTTGCATCGACTGAAGGCTCGGTGATCTCACAGACCATCGTGCGCACCGGCGTCCTATTCCAGATCACTGCCGTCGCGCCCGACAATTCGGATTTCCAGACCCGAGGGAACGTCGTCGCGCCGGCCGGCAAAGGCTGGGAGTACGTTCTCGAGCAGGACCTCGTCGCGAATGCACCGAAGTGGGGTGAGGAGGCGGTGCAGAAGCTCACCGCGAAATCGGTGGAGGTCGGACGATACGACCTCGTGCTGCATCCAACGCATCTGTGGCTCACGATCCATGAGTCCATCGGACATCCCACTGAGCTGGATCGCGCGATGGGATACGAAGCCAACTACGCCGGAACGAGCTTCGTCTCTCCCCCAGACAAGGTCCTCGGCAAGCTCAAGTACGGGCCTGAGTTCATGAACGTTCAGGGCGATCGGTCGCAGCCCGGCGCTTGCGCGACAATCGGCTACGACGATGAAGGAGTGAAGCCCGAGGACTTCCTCATCATCAAGAACGGAATGTTCAACGACTATCAGACCACGCGCGAGCAGGCAGCCTGGCTCAAGTGGTGGTACGACGCACAGAAGCGACCGATACGGTCACACGGCTGCTCGAATGCGGACAACTGGGGAAGTGTTCAGTTCCAGCGAATGCCGAACGTTTCACTCCTGCCTGGTGAGAAGGAGCAGAGCTTCGAGGACATTATTGCTGCAACCGATAAGGGAATCGCGATAGTCGGTGACGGATCGTTCTCGATCGATCAGCAGCGGTACAACGCACAGTTCGGCGGACAGGTCTTCCACGAGATCAAGGGCGGAAAGATCGTCGGCGTGCTGAAGGACGTCGCGTATCAAATGCGCACACCTGATTTCTGGAATTCAATGGATATGATCGGCGGCAAGAAGAGCTACTTCCTTGGCGGAGCGTTCAACGACGGCAAGGGTCAGCCCGGACAATCGAACGCGGTGAGTCACGGATGCGTGCCGGCGAGGTTCCGCAACATCAACGTCATCAACACCGGGAGGAAGTCGTGAGCGCGGTGATTACACGTCGCGGTGATCCGATCCGGCTAATCGATTCGGACCGCCGGCTTCTGCCTGAAGGCGCGGTGATGACGCGCGAGCAGTCGCAGGCGTTGGTCGAGAAGATCGTGAAGATGTCGAAGGCCGATGAGATCGCAGTCAATCTCGGCAGCGGTTATCAGACGGATCTCAGATTCGCGGCGAACCAGATGTCCACGTCGGGCGGAGTCGCCAACGCTCAGGTTGGGATTCAGAGCACGATCGGAAAGAAGCACGCGGTGGTCGTCACGAACGATTTGTCCGACGCGTCGTTGCGTGAGGCAGTTGAGAAGTCAGAAGCGCTTGCGAAGTTGTCGCCCGACGATCCGGAGAACATGCCGGCCCTTGGACCGCAGACTTATCTGCCGGTGACGCGCTACTTCGATTCGACGGCGAATCTGACACCGGCCGATCGTGCGCGTGCGGCGTTGACCGCGCTGGAGCCAGCGCGCAAAGCGGGTGATCTAGCCGCTGCAGGATTCATCATCGTCAACGTGAACGCCGGTGCACTCGGTAACAACAAGGGACTGTTTGCCTACAATCGATCGACAGTTGCGAATTACACGCTGACGGTGAGGACGGCAGATGGAACCGGATCGGGTTGGGCGGGAACGGAGCATCCGGACTGGAGCAAGATCGATTTCGCAGCGCTGTCTGCGCGCGCGATAGAGAAAGCGCGTCTATCGCGGAATCCAGTTGCGATCGAGCCGGGGCGTTACACAGTTGTCCTGGAGCCGCAGGCGGTTGGTGATCTGGTGCAGCTTGCCGGCAATGCGCTGGCAGCACGCTCGGCGGACGAAGGAAGGAGCGCGTTCTCGAAGCAGGGCGGTGGAAACAAGATCGGTGAGAAGATTGTCGATTCGCGCGTGACGATCTTTTCCGACCCGCAGGATCCACAGCTTCTCGCGCAGCCGTACGATGGACAGGGATTGCCGCTTTCACGACAGGTCTGGGTCGAGAGTGGAGTACTGAAGCAACTGGTCTACTCGCGGTTCTGGGCGCAGAAGCAAGGCAAGACTCCCACCGGCGGGCCGAGCTCGGTCAAGATGGTTGGAGGGACGACTTCGATGGACGACATGATCAAGTCGACTCCGCGAGGAGTGCTGGTGACGCGGCTGTGGTATCTGCGCCAGGTCGATCCGAGAACGATCCTTTATACGGGTTTGACGCGCGACGGAACGTTCCTGATTGAGAACGGAAAGATCTCGAAAGCGATCAAGAACTTCCGCTTCAACGAGTCACCGCTGTTTCTGTTGAATAACCTCGAGGCGCTCGGCCCGGCGATTCGGCTTGGTGGAACAGAGCAGGGTGGGCCGATCGTCATGCCGGCGATCAAGGCAAAGGATTTCAACTTCACCAGCCTCTCAGACGCTGTGTGACCGTAGCTGCCCACAAGGGCATTTAGAGGGGCGGGGGAAAGGAGCACGCGGAGCACGCGGAGAACTGCCGCGGAGAAAAACATTTTAAGGGTTAACGACAGATAAGATCACGGCGCGATCGAACTCTATCTGTCGTTGCAGTTAACAAAAAAATTCTGCAATTCTCCGCGGCTTTTCCTCCGCGTGCTCCGCGTGCTCCTTCCCCTTGCCCTCATCGGTGCTTTCGTGGGTAGCTACGCACAAATCCGCATTGAATGAAAAAAGAAAAGGCCCCCGAATGTCGGGAGGCCTTTGGCATCGCGGATGACGACTCAGCTAATCACGCACGCGCACGCCACAGCTCCCGAAGTAGTTCCGGTAGCTGACGTAATAGGCGGACATGACGGAAATGAGCGGCATCTCTACCAATTATGACATCCATTCACCAGCGGACGCAACTGTATGGCGGCCATGACTTTGCCCATCGAACGCGCGAGATTAGTAACAATTCGTTACTAACAACATATGGCATGGCGGTTGCCGATAATCGTCGTTCCAATCCCGATTGGAGTTCCGAATGGGAAAGAACAAGCGTCAGGGCGGTCGCCAGCAGGGACCGGCCCGACACTCCCCCAATCAACAGGGGCCAAAGACTCACGCCCGTCAGGCGGAAATCGCGCACTCACAGCAAAACGATTCAAGCCGCAGCAAGCGGAAGAGCTAACTACAGTGCCGCAGCGCATCGGGCCGGAAGAACAGCTCACCCTGAACGAAGAGCAATTCCGTTTCCTCATCGAGGCCGTTCGAGATTACGGAATAATCATGCTCGATCAGGATGGACGCATCGCGAGCTGGAACACCGGCGCGAGTAATGTCTTCGGCTACTCACAGGATGACGTGATTGGCCGGCATTTTTCGATGTTCTATCCGGAAGACGCCGTCGCCGGCGGTAAGCCGCCGTACGAGCTCGAGCAGGCAGCTGAGACAGGTCGCTTCGAGGATGAAGGATGGCGCGTTCGGAAGAATGGAACACGGTTCTGGGCCAACAGCGTCATCACTGCTATCCGGAACCGCAACGGACAACTCACCGGCTTCGCAAAGATCACTCGCGATCTCACCGAGCGAAAAACGGCCGAAGCCCGCGCGCTCCTCGATGCGAAGCTCGTCGCACAATCCGAGGCGGCAAGTTTAGCGAAGAGTGAATTCCTCGCTGCGATGTCGCATGAGCTTCGGACGCCGCTCAACGCAATCGGCGGTTACGTGGATCTTCTCGCCCTCGGTATCCGCGGGCCGTTGACCGAGCAGCAGAAGGAATACCTCGACCGCATCCGCCGCAGTCAGAAGCACCTGCTCGCGATCATCTCCGATCTGCTGAACTTCAGCCGGATCGAAGCGGGACAAATCAAGTACGACATCAAGTCTGTTCCGGTTCGCGAGGTGTTCGATGCAGTCGGGCCGATGATCATTCCTCAGGCGATTGCGAAGAGCGTGGATTTTCAGTGGGAGAAGGTTGATACGGAACTGAAAGTGAGCGCCGACCGGTCACGACTCGAGCAGATTCTCCTCAATCTCCTCACGAACGCGGTGAAGTTCACTGAGCATGGCGGCCAGGTTCGATTGACTTCGAAACCCACGGATGACCATATCCGGATGGATGTGACAGACACTGGTATCGGAATCCCGAACGAAACCCTCGCGACCATATTCGAGCCTTTCGTTCAGGTGGGTAGAAGTCTCACCAGCAACACCGAAGGAACCGGCCTCGGCCTCGCGATAAGTCGCGATCTCGCGCGAGCAATGCACGCCGAGCTGAAGGTGGAAAGCACGCCTGGCAAAGGATCGACGTTCACTTTGCTGTTCCCGCGCGCAAAGGTGTAAGGGGAACGCCACAAAGTTTTCCGGCGTTTACTGACAGACCTTCAAAAGCGTTTTGTCCAGATTCCCTCGCGATGATCAGTCTGTGAGAGGAGAATATGAAATTCACCCGTGGACAGCTGGTGATCTGGGCACCGCGCATCGTCGGATTGGGGCTTGCGGTATTTCTTAGCCTGTTCGCGCTGGAGGCGTTCTCGGAGCGGCAAGGGATTATGTCCGCAGCGATTGCGTTCGCGATGGGATTACTTCCTGCTCTCATCGTGTTGGTAACGGTGGCGATTGGCTGGAGGCACGAAGCAGCTGCGGCGACGATATTCGCGGGGCTTACGATCTTCTATGCCGCGCTGGAGCTCGACCACCCCTCCTGGGTAATCATCATTGCGGGTCCGCTTGCTCTTGTTGGCGCTCTCTTTTTTGTCAGCTGGCGCTTTCAATCGCGCGACGCCGTTCCGAGTTGACGAAAGAGTCCGGTAGGCTAAA
>DATBRZ010000168.1:0-4274 GCA_036560025.1 Gemmatimonadaceae bacterium
CTTCGACAGCCACATACTCCGCCAAGGTGCCGTCGCGATACCAGTCCGTGAGGCCGAACACTCGCTGTCCCACCGAGAGTCCCCTCGTGCCATAGCCGAGGGCGGTGACCACTCCGGCGAGCTCGTGCCCAGGGATCGACGGTGTTCGGTCACGGTCGAGGCGATCGGTCCAGGTCGAGGGCCACGCCAACTCAGTGCCGACAAATCCCGACGCATGAACCTGAACGACGACGTCGTTTATCGCTGCCTGCGCCTCGGGCCGCTCCACCAGCGTCATGCCGGCCGTTCCCGCAGCTCGGTCCGTCACAACGATCGCCTTCATCGTCCGCTTCCGTGTGTCGAGTCCTGGCGTAACCTCGCTTCCCGAACTGCACGGTGCAAGGCAGCGGCTTGACGAGTGACACATCATCGTCGCCGGCGCCTGCCAAACGGTCCGATTTTCCCCGGCGTGAATAGATGAACTGCAAGCGACAAGCAACGAGAAGCGTGCATCACGCTCGGTATTGGAGATTATCAGCTCAAGGACTCTCGACACGCGTACGCGGTGCGGTCCATTCCGGCTGGGGCTCCCTTCGAGCAGTAGCTGCGCAGGCTCGGCCGCACTGACACGAGGATGGTTGTTCGTCTTTATGCGCGCTTTCGCGTAAGCCGGGCTGAGCGCACCGATTGGCAGAGGATCGCCGCTCTCCAGGATGAAGCTGCGAGAAAGGCGCTGTGATTCCCCTTCCTGGTTCACTCAATGAGAACGGCTCGCCGATTAACGAGCCGCACACACTCCAAACCAATCTTTAACATTTACTTACTAAGTAGCTGGGGCGGGACTCGAACCCGCGACCCCGGCATTATGAGTGCCGTGCTCTAACCAGCTGAGCTACCCAGCCCCCTGCTTTGAACTCGAAATAAGAATACCCACTTTAGTTCGCATTTCGCGCTAACCGATGCGAACTAGTGCGAACTAGTGCGAGCTGCGAACGAGAGTAGATACACTTCCAGATAATAGCAGGCCGGCCCTTTCAGGCCGGCCTGCTTTCCAAAATGGCGGGGGCGGGATTTGAACCCGCGACCTTCGGGTTATGAGCCCGACGAGCTACCAGGCTGCTCCACCCCGCGATGAGAAGTCAAAGCTAATCATCGCGATTTCCCGCCGGAAGTACCGGCATCTTCCCCGAAGCGATAAAGAATCTCCTTGTCGCCGCGCACCATCCCAAATTCCTCGCGCGCGATTCGCTCCTGGGTCGCGCTATCGCCTTTTACCAGCTTGAGGAAGCGGCCGAGCGAATCGACCTGACGCTGGAGCGAATCAACTTCGTGAGTGAGCTTGCTCGTCCTCTTTTTGAGCACGAACAGGTCGCGCGTGCTGTACTCGCCTCCCTGGACCGCGAAAAACAAGGCGCCGAGAATCAGCGCCCACCAGACGAAACGCTTCATCCTTTACGACATTCCATAGATCGATCCGCCCGGATACTCAGCGACCGGACCGAGCTGCTCTTCGATGCGAAGCAGCTGATTGTATTTAGCGACGCGATCCGTGCGGCTTGCCGAGCCCGTCTTGATCTGCCCCGCTCCCGTCGCGACCGCTAAATCAGCGATGAACGTGTCTTCAGTTTCACCGGAACGGTGTGAGATGATCGACTGGTAGCCATTGGCCCTCGCCATCTCAATCGATTCCAGCGTCTCCGTCAGCGTGCCGATCTGATTTAGCTTGATCAGAATCGCGTTGGCGACATCTGACTCGATGCCGCGCGCCAGGCGCTCGGTGTTGGTGACGAACAGGTCGTCGCCGACCAGTTGGACCCTGTCGCCGAGCGCAGCAGTCAGCTTTGCCCACCCGTCCCAGTCGTCTTCGGCGAGTCCATCCTCGATCGACACGATCGGATACTCGTCGAGCCATTTCGCGTAGAGCTCGATCATACCATCGGCATCGCGACTACCCTGTCCGCTTTTCTTGAAGGTATAAGTTCCGTTCTTGAACAGTTCGGACGCTGCGACGTCGAGCGCGAGAGCGATTTCCTTTCCGGGTGCATAACCCGCCGACTCGATCGCCTCGACGACGACCCTCAGCGCCTCTTCGTCGTTCTTGAGATCAGGCGCAAATCCGCCCTCGTCTCCGACGCCCGTGGAGAGCTTTCGCTTCACCAGCACTTTCTTGAGCGCGTGAAACACTTCCGCGCCCATGCGCAGGCCTTCGCGGAAGCTCGTCGCGCCGACGGGTACGATCATGTACTCCTGAAAATCGACGGTGTTGGTCGCGTGCGCTCCGCCGTTAAGGATGTTCATCATCGGCACAGGCATCGTGCGCGCCATCGGTCCGCCGAGGTAACGGTAGAGCGGCAGCCCCACGTCCATCGCGGCGGCACGCGCAGTCGCCATCGATACCGCGAGTATGGCATTCGCGCCGAGCTTGCCCTTGTTCTCGGTGCCATCTAGCTCGATCATGGTGCGATCGATCGTCATCTGATCGCTCGCCGGCAAACCATTGAGCGCCGGCGCGATTCTCTCCTCGACGCTCTGCACCGCCTGCTCAACCCCCTTCCCCAGATATCGCTCGGCGTCTCCGTCCCTCAGCTCGAGCGCTTCGTGCTCGCCGGTTGATGCACCGCTGGGCACTGCGGCACGTCCGAACGCGCCGCTGTCGAGCGTGACATCTGCTTCGACGGTAGGGTTTCCGCGACTATCCAGAATCTCGCGCGCCTTGATCTCAGTTATGCCTGACATTTTTCCAGTTGATTGTTGCCGCTATCGCGTTTCGGTGGGCTGTGTTTTGGTGGAGAGCAACTCGGCCGATGATGGCAGCCGCGAAATTGTTGTCGGAGCCGACTCGACGCCGTACAGCTCGCGCATGGCATTCACCATTTTCGTCCTGACGTTCTGCATCAGCGCCTCGCGGTGATCGTAATCCACACCGGTGGTGCTGACCGGCTCGAGCAAATGTACATCAATCGTCCCCGAATGAGCCCAAAATGACCCCTTGGGCATGATCTCGATGGTGCCGTGCACGATAATGGGAACAATCGGCACGCCGGCGGCGATCGCCAGAACGAAAGGTCCTTTCTTGAAAGGGCGGAGCGGATAGGCGTGACCGCGTGTGCCCTCAGGAAAGACGACAACTGAGCTGCCGCTGCGAATTCGCTCTGCCGCGACGTCATAAGCGCCGAACGCCGCTTTACGGTTCTCGCGCTGAATCTCGATCATTCCGATCGAGCGCATTCCCCTGCCGAAGATTGGGACTTTGAAGAGCTCGGCTTTCGCCACGAACTTGTAGCGCGGCAGAATCTTGGCGAGTGCCGGCACGTCGAACCAACTGACGTGATTCGAGGCGAAAATATGTGGCTCGCCGGTTTTCAAATTCTCCCTCCCATGGACTCGCACCTTCACGCCCACCGCCCACAGCACCAGCGATGACCACAGTCGCGGCACCTTCTCAAACAGGCCGCCCGGCTTGTCCTTCACGCCAAGCAGCGCCGCGACGATGACGAGAATTCCGAGGATTGTCGTCGCGAAGAAGGCAGTCGTGTAGAGCAGTACGGTGCGGAGAAAAGCGATCATTTATCTCGAAAGTGGTCGTAGCCGGCTGGAGTACTGATCTGCTCTCCACCCTGAAGGAGTTGTACACCAGTAGGACCGGCAACAACCCGGCCGATCTCAGTCAGCTCCAGCCCGAACTCTTCGGTGAACCTCCTCACGTCGACGTTCGGCGCCGTGACGACGATTTCGTACTCCTCACCCGCGCTGGCTGCATCCAGCCCCGAGATGCCCGGCAGACGCGGAATCCGCTCGGCATCGATTTCAATGTGCACTTTGCTCGCAGCCGCAACGTGCGCGAGATCAGCCATGAGTCCATCCGAAATGTCGATTGCCGAGGACGCCCCCCGTGCAGCCAGTCCGATCGCGGCTTCGATTCTGGGGATCGGATGGGCGAAGCGTGCCCGATCTCTTTCGCTGGGCTCTTTGCCCGACAGCCAGGCGCGGACGGCGGCAGCGGGCCCGCCGAGCGACCCTGTGACGTATACCCGGTCACCGACCCTTGCTCCGGCGCGTGAGAGAGGCCGGGTGGCACTGCCAAGAGCCGTAATCGTCAGCGAGAGAACCTTGCCAGATGAAAGGTCGCCACCGATGATCGGCGACATTACTGCCGATGCACCTTCCCGAATCCCGGTCGCCAGCTCTCGCGCTTCGTGTCGATCGCCTTCAGGTAGCGTGAGCGCGATCACAACACCGAGCGGACGCGCTCCCATTGCCGCGAGATCGCTCAGCGATGCAGCAGTAGCGCGATA
>DATBRZ010000169.1:0-10234 GCA_036560025.1 Gemmatimonadaceae bacterium
GCGGGTGATCAAGGAAGCGTACACGCGCGCGACTGAGACACTGACAGAGAACATGGACTTGCTCCACCGTGTGGCGAGCGCGCTACTCGATCGCGAGACATTGACGGGCGACGAAGTTCAGCAGCTGGCGCGGGGCGAAACGCTTCCGCCGCGTGAGCCGCCGACGCCGCCGCTCGCTCCCGCGAAGGAGTCAGCGACGGTTGCAAAGCCGGCGAAGCAGCCGTTGTTCGGCAGCGGCCCGGAAGTCGCACCCGCATAACTACAGCGACGACGGACACGGCAGTCTGGAACGTTGGATCACGCGCGATTCGGCTCGACCGGCCGATAATCATCGGAATCATCAACGTTACCCCCGATAGCTTCAGCGACGGGGGTAATTTTTTGCGCCCCGATGATGCTCTGGCTCAGGCGTCCAAGCTCATCGACGATGGTGCCGACGCGGTTGATGTGGGCGGAGAATCCACGCGGCCCGGCGCGACCAGCGTATCCGCAGACGTCGAGATTCAGCGGGTGATCCCCGTGATCGAGCGAATTCAGACTGCTCACCCCGGCGCACTGATATCGGTCGACACGAACAAATCCGAGGTTGCGCGCCGCGCGCTCGACGCTGGCGCAGAAATCGTCAACGATGTCTCAGCGGGCCGGCTCGATGACTCGATGCCATCGCTGCTCGCCGGGAGCGATTGTGGAGTTGTTCTGATGCACTCGCGTGGGAGTGTCGAAGACATGGCGAGCTACGAACACGCGAATTATGGGCGAAATCCGTCTGCCGAAATCGCAGAGGAGCTCGGGCGTCGCGCGCAGGAAATGGAGGAGGCGGGCATCGATCGAAACAGGATCGTGCTCGACCCAGGAATCGGATTCTCGAAGCGAAGTGAGGAATCGATTTCGCTGCTCAGGAATCTCGACGATTTTCTGGCGCTAGGATTCCCGATTTTGGTCGGCCCATCAAGGAAGCGCTTCGTCCGTGAGATTCTTGGCTCGAATCTGTCAGGTCGGGGGAAGGAAGTGTCGCTTACGAATGCCGATCGTGATATCGGAACAGTCGGGGCAAGCGTTGTCGCGCTCGCTGCGGGCGCGCGTTTGTTTCGAGTGCACGATGTGTGGTCGCACAGACGAGCTCTCGACGTCGCGTGGGCGCTATTGAAGAGCTAAGCCCGGCGACCGGTGCCCGGCGACCGGTGTCCGGTGACCGGTGACCGGCGACCGGTAGCCGGCAACGCACCGGAGATTGCCGCTGTCGCCGTTCTGCTCGCCATCTATTCGCTCACTCTCGCGCCGAGCGTGACGCTCTGGGACTCCGGAGAATTTCTCGCGGCGATTCATTCGCTCGGAATTCCGCATCCGCCAGGAACGCCGCTCTACATCCTGATCGGAAAAGTCTGGACGCTGATTCTAGGTCCAGTCTTCGGATTCGCTCGATCGGTAAACCTGCTGTCCGCTGTCACTATGGCGTCCGCCTGCGGACTTCTCGCGAATCTGATACATCGATGGACTCGTGATTCCGCGTCCTCATTCGCCGGCGCGGTAACAGCCGGGGCGATGTCCTCGGTTTGGATGAGCGCAAACGAAACAGAGGTCTACGCGATCGCGTTACTGGTGTCGATTTTCATCCTCTGGTGCGCAGATCGCGCAGTGGAAGGCGGAGATCGACGATGGCTTCTGCTCGGCGCATATGCAGCTGGCCTGGGATGGGCGCTTCATCTCACAGCGCTGTTAACACTGCCGGCAGCTGCATACCTCATGGTTGCAGCATTTCGCAAGCAGTTGGGGTCGCCGCCGCGACTCGTTGTGCTGTCAGGGATTCTCTTTCTGCTCGGCGCGTCCGCTGCGCTGTTCATGATCGTTCGCTCGCAGCATGATCCCTTCATCAACGAGGGAAATGCGTCGACCTGGAGCGCGTTGTCCGACGTCCTGATGCGTCGCGAATATCGCCCGGTCGCTCCGTGGCCGAGGCAGGCGCCGTTTTTCATTCAGATTGGAAATGTCGTCGAGTACGCGGACTGGCAGATCGCGCTGTCGCTTGCTCCCGACGCGCCGCCGTCACCGCTCCGCACGTTGTTCACGGCGTTTTTCGTAATGGTCGGATGGGTTGGTTGTACTGCTCACCGCGCGAAAGATCCCCGCAGCTGGCGCGCGATGATGATTCTATTTCTGACCGCGACAATCGGCGTGATCGTATACCTGAATCACAAGGCCGGTCCGTCGTTCGGGTATGGCATACTCCCACCGAACGCGCCACACGAAGCGCGTGAGCGCGACTACTTCTACATACTCGCGTTCATGTGTTGGGGAGTCTGGATTGGAATAGGTGCAGTGACCCGCATCCGTCAGCTCGCGCCGAGCGGATCATGGCTGCGTAACGCCGGAATTCTCATTCCGATCGTTCCGATTGCACTGAACTGGTGGGCTGTCGATAGATCACACGAGCCGGTTGCATCGGAAGCGCGGCGAGCCGCTGCGAACACTCTTCTTGCGGCGCCTCAACGGTCGGTGGTGCTTGCTCGCGGAGACAATGAAGCGTTTCCGGCGTGGTACGTACAGGAAGTCGACGACGGGCGACGCGATGTAACCGTAGTGGTCGTTCCGATGCTGCCGGCTGCGTGGTACAGGGAAGAACTTCGTCGACGGTACGGTCTCTTAACGGAGGCCGATGTGCGCGGGTGGAAGGGATTCGATCAGACGCTCGCCTCGCTCAAGCGGGAAGCAGCCGCGCGCGGGAGAACCGTAGTGGAAGTGCGTCGGTGAGACAGACGTTGACGGTTTAGGGGACAGGGTCTGTCTGGGATGTTTATTGGAAGTTTTTCGATTCAACGGCAATTCCGCGAAGCCTTGAAGGTTGCCCGTTATGGAAAAACTTCCATTGGCATCCCAGACAGACCCTGTCCCCTAAACCAGCAACCTAGTAACGGTAGAAATCCGGCTTGTACGGACCATCCTTAGGTACTCCAAGGTACTCCGCCTGCTCATCGGTGAGCTTCGTGAGCTTCACGCCGAGCTTGTCGAGATGAAGTCGGGCGACTTTCTCGTCCAGATGCTTGGGTAACGTGTACACGTTGCATCCGTACTTCGCCGCATTCTGGTGCAGCTCGATCTGCGCCATCACCTGATTGCTGAAGCTCGCCGACATCACGAAGCTCGGATGTCCCGTCGCGCAGCCAAGGTTTAGCAGGCGCCCCTCGGCGAGAATCATCACACTGTGGCCGTCGGGGAACACATACTCGTCGTACTGCGGCTTGATGTTAATCCGCTTCACGCCTTTCGCCTTTTTCAGACCGGCCATGTCGATCTCGTTGTCGAAGTGGCCGATGTTGCCGACAATAGCCTTGTCCTTCATCCGCGCCATTTGCTCGGCCGTGATAATTCCGCGGTTGCCCGTTGCCGTGATGAAGATGTCAGCGGTCTCGACGACATCCTCCAGCGTGGTTACCTCGTATCCTTCCATCGCCGCCTGCAGCGCGCAGATGGGATCGATCTCCGTGACGATGACGCGCGCGCCCTGACCGCGCAGCGCCTGCGTGCATCCCTTGCCGACGTCGCCGTATCCGCAAACCACGGCGACTTTTCCCGCAAGCATCACGTCCGACGCGCGGAGAATTCCGTCGGTGAGCGAATGACGGCAACCATAGAGATTGTCGAACTTCGACTTCGTCACCGAGTCATTCACGTTGATCGCGCAGAAGAGAAGCGTTCCCGCTTCCATCATCTGATAGAGGCGATGCACTCCCGTAGTCGTCTCCTCGGAGACGCCGCGCAGATCCTTTGCCATTGTCCGCCAGCGCGTCGGATTCTTCGCGTACTCCGCGCGCAGCAGCGCGAGGATTACACCGTACTCCTCCGAGTCGCGATGCTCGTCATAGTCTGGAACCTTGCCGGCCTTCTCGAACTCGACGCCTTTGTGCACGAGTAGAGTCGCGTCGCCGCCGTCGTCCAATAAAAGATTCGGACCGGAGCCATCGGGCCACACAAGCGCCTGATCGGTGCACCACCAGTATTCCTCCAGTGTCTCGCCTTTCCACGCGTACACGGGAGTTCCGCGGGGGCTTTCGGGCGTACCACCCTTACCAACCACTACAGCCGCTGCTGCGTGATCCTGAGTCGAGAAAATGTTGCAGGACACCCAGCGAACATCGGCGCCGAGCTCCACGAGAGTCTCGATCAGCACCCCCGTTTGCACGGTCATGTGCAGTGAGCCCATGATCTTTGCGCCGGCGAGCGGACGCTTCCCGCGATACTCCTCGCGAAGCGCCATCAGGCCCGGCATCTCGTGCTCGGCGAGACGGATCTCCTTTCTGCCCCATTCGGCGAGCGAGAGATCCTTCACCTTGAACGGAAGTCGCCCCGCTTGAACGGCGAACTTGTCGATTCCGCGGTCGTCGCTGTCGGAAATAGAGACCGGCATTTCAGCTACGGTTGTCACTCTGGCTGCTCCTCAGGTGGGAATGATTGGTGTGAAGTTCAACAGTCATGCTGTAAGTGCTAGCGGAGCTGTGTCCGCATCTCGTTCATCGATCGATCGCTCGATTACCATGCTCACGCGGCGACCGATCGCCGCAAACAATGTTGGACCGCGTGCTGCTGCGTCCGCGGGAAGGGGCCGGTAGCGAACACCGGAAAGACCCGCTGCCTCGAACAGCTCAGCGATCTGATCCTCGGAAAAGCCGCGCCAAACGTGGCCCATCTCATGAATGAGCTCTTCGCGGTCGTGCGGCATCATGTCGACCACGAGGAGCCGTCCGCCGCGCCGAAGAATTCGAGCGGCTTCGGCGATCGCCTTCTCAGGCTCGACAACATAATGAAGAGCGAGGAACACGAGCACGACGTCCACGGATTCGTGTTCGACCGGAGCAGATTCGAGCGACCCCTCGCGCACCTCGACGTTATCGAGTGAGGCGAGTCGCTTCCGAGCTGCAGCGAGCATTGCCGATGAATCGTCCACGGCAATCACGCTCGATACGAACGGTGCGATCAGCTCGGATACCTGTCCCGTTCCGCAGCCGAGGTCAGCGACAACCCACTCGCTGTCGAGCAGGCTGAGCAGGCCGGTTATGTCGGCTCTCGTTCCGAACAGCTCTGCGCGAAGCCGGTCCCACCTTCCCGCGGCGGTAGAGAAAAATTTCTGCGACGTGCTTCGCCTGCGCTCGACAACGGACTCCACGCGGCGAGCGTCCTGGGCGGCCGCGGCGGTTCCTGAGATCTGGTCTCGCACAACCTGCCACAGCCGTCGGTCTGCTGCGTCGAGCTTTACCGTCATTCGGTAGAGTCGGCTCGTGCCTTCAGGCCGGGAGGCGAGCCAGCCAGTGTCGGAGAGGACCTTGAGGTGCCGACTGACTGTGGACTGGGGAAGCTGGAGGACTGACCGGAGCTCATTGACGGTCAGCTCGTGCTTCTCCAGCACAAGAAGCGCCCGCGACCTGATTGGGTCGGCGAGGGCGGTAAGCCGCTCGAATACCGGAAGGGAGAAAGTCTGCTTCATCCGTCTACCCGGATAATAGGATAAATACCTTCCGGGATCAAGTCCCAGCCAAACGCTCGACTTTTGTCTTCGAGAAGCCTGGGGGTGATATTCCAGCTGTGACGTTCGAATCCAACCTTGCTCGTCTTGACGAGATCATCTCCGAGCTGGAGGGTGGCAGGCTCGAGCTCGCGCGGGCCCTCGCCCTCTTCGAAGAAGGCGTAGAGCTTCTCAGACTGGCGTCCGGCGAGCTCAACGAAACAGAGAGCCGCGTCAAGGAGCTCATCGAGCGATCCGACGGCGTCCTGGAGCTCCGCGATCTCCGCAGCTGAAATCGATACCGATCGCCGAGCCGTGTGGCGCATCGCGGTCGACAAATCGATTCGCGACGCATGCGAGCAGTATCTCGACAAACTCCCTGAGTCGATCGCTGAAGCTATCGAATACGCGCTGCAAGGCGGCGGCAAGAGACTGCGCGGAATCCTGGTCCTCGCAGCATATGATGCGGCCGGCGGCGACGGCGATGCCGGCAGAATCGCCGCGGCATTCGAGATGGTCCACGCGTATTCGCTGATTCACGACGACCTGCCGTGCATGGACGATGATGACATTCGCCGCGGCCGTCCCACGACGCACAGGGCTTTTGACGTCAACGTTGCGACGCTGGCGGGAGCAGCGCTCATCCCGATTGCCGCGCGTGCAGCGCACGATGGAGCGCGAGCGCTCATGTTGCCCACGCCCCTTTGCTGTACGATAGTTAGGGTGTTGATGCGCGCTGCCGGCTCGTCTGGAATGATCGGCGGACAACTTCTCGACCTCGAGGCAGAAGGACGCGATCTCTCACGGACGGAGCTGGACTCGATTCACGCCGCCAAAACCGGTGCATTGATATCGGCTGCGGTCGTTGCGGGCGGGCTCGCAGCTCGAGCGGACGACGAAGTTCTGGCCGGGCTGAACGGATTCGGCTCTAATGTTGGGCTCGCCTTCCAGATCATGGATGACGTGCTCGACGTAACGTCATCTAGCGAGCGATTAGGAAAAACGACAGGACGGGACGTCGCACTTCGTAAGAGTACGTATCCAGCCCTGCTCGGCGTGGATGGTGCTGTAGCACGTGCCGAGGCTTTGCGGGATGATGCGTGCAGCTCGCTTCGTGAGCGCGGAATTCTGACAAAAGAGCTTGAAGAGATTGCCGATTTCGTAGTATCCCGAACGCACTGACCGAATCTGAATGAATAGACTGGATCAGCTGGAGCATCCTGCAGACCTGAAATCGCTCACGCGCGATGAGCTGCGCGAGCTGTGCGACGAGATCCGCGAGCGATTGATCGAAGTCTGCTCGCGAACCGGCGGACACATCGGCGCTGGACTCGGCGTGGTGGAGCTCTCCGTCGCGCTTCACGCTTCGTTCGACACGCCACGCGACCAGCTCGTGTGGGACGTCGGACACCAGGGGTATCCGCACAAGCTGCTCACCGGACGAAACCGCGCGATGGAAACTCTGCGACAGGAAAACGGACTGTCCGGATTCCTGCGTCGGTCAGAAAGTGAGTACGACACCTTCGGCGCGGGCCACGCGGCAACAGCAATCTCCGCTGGACTCGGCATGGCGACAGCTCGCGATCTGAACGGCGAGAGCTTCAAAGTCGTCACCGTGCTCGGCGACGGAGCCCTGACCTGCGGGCTTGCCTACGAGGGATTGAACAACGCCGGTGCATCGGGACGGGACTTCATCGTCGTGCTCAACGACAACGAGATGTCGATCGCGCCAAATGTCGGCGCGATGTCGAAGTATCTCACGTCGATTCAGCGCAATCCGCTCTACAATCGGGTTCGCTCGGCGATTGGCTCGGTGGTCGATTCTGCGCCGGGTCCGCTATCAGGTGTCGGGACGCTGATTCGAAAGTGGGAAGAGAGCATGAAGTCGTTCCTCACTCCGGGCGTGCTCTTTGAGGAGCTCGGCTTCCGCTATTTCGGACCAATCGACGGCCACGACATCGATGCGCTGATCGACACGCTTTCCGCAGTGCGCGATTTCAGCGGACCGCGTCTCGTACACGTCATCACGCAGAAAGGAAAGGGTTTTCCGGCGGGCGAGCACGGTGAAAAGTGGCACGCGCTGCCGCCGGGTCATGATCCGGCGACCGGCAAGCAGCTCAAGGTGTCGTCGGCGAACGCGGCGTACACCGCGGTATTCGGCAAGGGACTTACCGAGCTAGCCACCGAGAATGAGCGCGTTGTCGCGATAACTGCCGCGATGCCGAGTGGAACCGGCACGGCGATTTTCGCAGCGCAACATCCTGATCGTTTCTTCGATGTTGGAATTGCGGAAGGACACGCAGTGACGTTTGCCGGCGGGCTCGCGACACGCGGTGTCCGACCGGTGTGCACGATCTATTCGACATTCCTTCAGCGCGCGTACGACAACATCATCCACGACGTCGCGATACAGCATCTGCCGGTGGTTTTCGCAATGGATCGCGCAGGGCTCGTCGGCGAGGACGGTCCAACGCACATGGGACTGTATGACATTGCGTACATGCTCGCTGTACCCGGGATGACCGTAACCGCGCCGAAGAACGGTGCGGAATTGCTGGGACTTCTGCGCGCAGGTGTCGCGCATGAGGCCGGGCCGTTCACCGTCCGTTATCCGCGTGACGCGGCGCCGGACATAGTTCCGCCGATCTCGGAGATCGAGCCGGTGGAATACGGAACGTGGGAGATCGTGCGCCGCGGTGCCGGCGGACGCGATACATCGGGAGCCCTGGCGATTCTTGCCGTCGGGACAATGGTGCTGCCGTCGGTTGCGGCCGCCGAGCTGTTGACCGCAGACGGGATCAACGCGACGGTCGTGAATTGTCGCTTCCTCAAGCCGTACGACGAAGCCGCTCTCGAGCGGATACTGTCGGAGCATCGGTATGTGCTCGTCGTGGAGGAGGGGACGATCGTTAACGGATTCGGAGCCTGCCTCTCCGCCGTAATCGCCGCGCGAAATCCGGAAGTACGTGTGCTTGCGCACGGAGTTCCGGACAAATTCATCGAGCAGGCGCCACGAGCGCGACAGCTCGCCGCAGTTGGATTGGACACCGAAGGAATCGCCGCAAAGGCGCGCGAGCTTCGGAAGGGAACCGCACTAGGCGCGCGCCTCCGCGCCGGCTGATGCGCCTCGGCGTAATCGGCCACAAAGGTTACGAAGAGCTTCCCGGAATACTCGCGACGCTCTTCCGCGTTGCATCGGCTCTCGGGATCGAGCTCTACTTCGAGCGAGACGTTTACGAAACGGCAGGTGGCGGCAAGCCGCTCGAATCGGCGTCGGAGATCGACGCGCTCGTCACACTCGGCGGCGACGGTACGTTGCTGCGCGGCGCCAGGCTCATCGACGGTGCGCGCGTCCCGATACTCGGAGTAAATCTCGGGCGGCTCGGATTCCTGACGACGTGCGGAGGCGATGAGCTCGAGGATGCACTCGCTGCGCTCGGGTCAGGCAACTACATCGCCGAAGAAAGAATGGCGCTCTCTGCGAGCGCAGTCGACGCGGCGGGATCGAGCCGGCAGCAATGGCGAGCGCTGAATGATTTCGTTCTGCACAAGGGCGGATTCGCTCGCGTCGTCCGTCTGACGATCGCCATCGATGGGGAATCCATCGGCGTATACGCTGCGGACGGGATCATCATATCGAGTCCGACCGGATCCACAGCATACAGTCTGTCGGCCGGCGGTCCGGTCGTCGTGCCGACGGTGGAATCGCTTGTTATCACACCGATCTCAGCGCATACACTCGCGGTGCGGCCGCTTGTTGTCGGTGCTGACGCTGAGATTACTCTTGGTACCGAGCAGACGGCGGAAGAACTGCTTGTCACGGTCGACGGTCAGGTTGGAACACATCTCGTTCCGGGTGAGAAGCTCGTCGTGAGGCGCTCAGCGAGTCCGGTGTTCATTGTGCGATTCCCGGACGTGAGCTTCTTCGAGAGGATGCGCGTCAAGCTTGGCTGGGGCGGATTGCAGGAGCTGGATTAGCCGACCGATGTTGACCGAGCTGAGGATCCGGAACTTCGCGATAATCGAATCCCTGACACTGCCGCTGGCGCCGCGGTTCAACGTCCTCTCCGGCGAGACAGGCGCGGGCAAGTCGATCATCGTGGGGGCGCTCGGCTTCATACTTGGTGAGCGAGGCAGCTCAGATCTGATTCGCACGGGCGCTGACAAAGCGACAGTAGAGGGAGTGTTCGACATCTCAGGGAATGCCGATGTTGCGCGATTCGCGGACGAGAAGGGAATCGATACGGAAGACGGGACGTTGATACTCAAGCGCGAGATATCGCAGACCGGCCGCGGACGAGCATGGGCGAACGGATCACCTGTCACCGCAGGAGTTCTTGGGGAGCTTGGACGTCAGCTCGTCAATCTTCACGGCCAGCACGAAGCGCAGACGCTGCTCGATCCTGAATCGCAGCGCGAGATTCTCGATCGATTTGGTGCAGCAGCGGATGAGGCAGCAGAGGTACGACTCGCACACGGAGAAGCCGCGTCGACAGCGCACGAGATCGCGACGCTCACTGCTCGTCGCGCAGACGCAGAGAAGCGCGCGGATTATTTGCGTCACGTCGTGCGCGAGATAGAGGCGGCTCAACCCAAGCCCGACGAGGATTCGCTGCTCGAGAGCGAAGCGCGCGTTCTGGAGAACGCCGACGAGCTTCGCTCGCTCGCCCAATCCGTCGCCGACTCGCTGACCGCGGAAGACGAAGGAGTGCTCGACAGACTGGCCGGTCTTTCGCGGTC
>DATBRZ010000170.1:0-4163 GCA_036560025.1 Gemmatimonadaceae bacterium
CACCCGTTACCTGGCTGGACGTATGCGAATCGCCTGACCGCCTCCGGGAGCCATGACAATGTGCAGTCGAGAATCCGCGGTCACTGTTTTCTTCGATATTGCGACCGGCAACGGGTTGGTCAGCCAGTTCGCCCCAGGCGCATCGGCGTAGATCTCGGCGACGAAGCTCTGGCCCTTTGGCAGGAACGACAGCGGAACATCGAACGTCCTTCCTTCTTCGTCGGTAATCGCGCCGACAAACCAGTCCGGTCCGTTCTTCTCTTTTCGCGCGACGATGACATAGTCGCCGATTCGTCCGTCGAGAACCCGGCTTTCATCCCAGTCCACCGCTACGTCGCGAATGAACTGGAATGCAGGCTTGTTCGCATAGTTCTCTGGGAGATCGGCCGCCATCTGAAGCGGTGAATAGAGCACGACATATAGCGCTAGCTGCTTTGCGAGAGTCGTGCGGATACGCGACTCTTCAGCCCTGCGCGGGCGGCCTGTGCCACGCTCGATGAGTATGTCGAAGATTCCCGGCGTGAAATCCATCGGGCCGGCGAGCATTCGCGTGAAGAAGAGAATGGTTTCGTGCTCCGGCGGATTCCCGCCTTCACCTCCCCAGGCGTTGTATTCCTGTCCGCGCGCGCCTTCCCTGCTCATCATGTTCGGATAGGTGCGACGCTCCCCCGTGTCGTGAACGGGCTCGTGCACATCCAGCATGATTTTGTACTTCGCCGCCATCTCGATCACGTGACGGTAATGACGCACCATGAACTGTGAGTGATGCGAGTGACCCTCGGGCGTGGTGTCCGTGACGTAGCCGGACTTGATGGCATCGAGGCCCAGCGAGTGATAGAGGGCGAACGCGGAGTCCATCTGTCGCTCGTAATTGACCGTCCCGCCCGACGTCTCGTTGTGCACGATCAGCTTCACGCCTTTCTGCTTCGCGTATGCAGCGACTGCGGGGAGGTCGTAATCCGGATATGACTTGGTGAACGAGAAGGCATTTGCATTTTTGATCCAGTCGCCGTCCCAGCCGAGGTTCCATCCTTCGACGAGAACGCCCCCAAGTCCGTTTGCAGCCGCAAAGTCGATATAGCGCTTCGCATTCTCTGTTGTCGCGCCGTGCTTTGGGCCGGAATTCCAGGTCATCGTATTGATGTGCATCCCCCACCAGATACCCACGTACTTCATCGGCTTGATCCAGCTCACATCGCTAATCACGCTCGGCGGATTCAGATTCAGGCCGAGCACTGAGGGCGCCAGATCGATCGCGCGATCAGCCAATTGAAGAGTGCGCCATGGAGTGACAAACGGAGTTCTGCCGCGAACCTTGTCGCCGCCCTTGAGTGGAGCGAGGGCCACGTGAAGCGTGCGGTTGTCCATGTACGGGCCCTTGATGTTCATTCTGGCGTAATCGACGAGATTCGCCTCGTGGAGGACGATGAACGTCGACCCATCGCGAGTCTCCATCGTGAGTGGAGTCTGCACGCTGTCGATAACGCTCACCGGGGACGACGAGTACAGCATCTCGGACCGATCGAGCCTTGGGCGGTTGGAGGGAATCCACCAGGAGCGCGCGTTGTCGGCCAGCGTGAATTCGGTCAGCTCCTCTGAGATGATGAAGTCGCGGAGACCTGGCTGCTCCGGAAACTCGTAGCGGAAAGCGACGCCGTCATTGAAAGCGCGGAAAACAACGTCGAACTTGCGGGCAGGGTCGACCGATTCAGCGATCGAGACCCTCAGCTCGTTATGGTGATCCCGGACGCGGGCCACCTCGCCCCAGGGCTGCGTCCACGTTTCGTCCACTGCCTTCCGCGAGCTTGTGACAATCCTTAGACTATCACGTAGCGTTTTTCCTCCGCGGAACTCGAAACCCAGGAGGGACGGCAGCAACACTGCTCGTCCTTTCCGCTGAACGCTGTAGTAGAGTCTGCCATCGCGAATCTCAGCAGAGACTGTGTTGCGTCCGTCGGGTGAACTGACCTGAAGGCCGCTTCCGGCGGCCTGCGCCATAGCACTTCCTGCGATTAGCGAAATGCCGACAAGTGTCAGTCCCATAGCCCGGGCAACCAGGGAGCGTTGTATGCTGCGAATCCACGTGTCCATTTCCGGTCTCCATTTGATGAGTGCCCGTCGGCCTCTCGCGTTCGTACTGCTCGCCACACTCGTTCCTGCCTGCGGTCCCTCAAAGAAACACCCGGGACTTGGGCCGCCTGTTGATCCACCGGCTGGGGCGACCGCTATCACGGCGGACGACATCGAGCGGAATCCAGGAGTGTCGTTCGAGGAGCTCATGGCAACCAAGTTTCCCGGCGTCGCCGTTTCGCGCACCGCCAGCGGCGGCATCTCGATTCGCATCCGCGGCGCGAGCTCCTTCATGGGAAACAGCGAGCCGCTGTATGTGCTGGATGGCATTCCGCTTCAGCCTAGCCCGGACGGAACTCTGACGGGAATCGTTCCGAACGACATCCAGTCGATCGAAGTCCTGAAGGACGCACCTGCAACAACGATGTACGGTGTGCGCGGGGCGAACGGAGTGATTCTGATCATCACGAAACGGCCTCGTCAGTGAGTGGGCCTATCGACTGATACGCGGCCGGTCTCCGTCATGAGACCACCGCGATTGGAACGAAAAACCAGCGGGCGATCATTGTTGCGGGCGACCACGTAAAGGTCGCCCGCGGGCGTTGCAACCCGCCTGATGTCACGCCCCTGTCCCGGCACAAAGAAGCCGCTCTCGGTTATCGGCACTGGAGTGAACCCTCCGGTGCCGTTTCCTCTCAGCAGCAAACCATATCCTCCGCGCATGCGACCCGTTTCCGGTTTCACGCCGTCGAAATTCCCTGCAAGCAGGAGATCCGTCTTGCCGTCTCCGTCCACGTCGGTCGCGAGAATACCGTAGACGGGCGACAGCTGTGCTTCCAGCGGAAGCGGAATCAGTGTGAAGGAGCCGTCACCGTTGTTTCTCGCCAGCGACGTCGCAAAGGTGTACGCGTGCTTCACTACGGCATCGCGAAGCTGCTCGCTGGGAAAGACATTCGCAACTGTCTGCTCCGCGTAGTTCGCATACCTGACGTAACGTGACTTGAGGAATGGAATCGATCTGATCAGATCGTCGCGTAGAACCATCGGGTAGCTCCGCCCGTTGTTGTAGCACGCGATTATCTGCTCCACGAAGCCGTTGCCGTCGAAATCCTTCACGTACATGACGGCAGGCTCGGCATCAGTCGCGCGGTAACGCGTGTTGAGCCCGAGATTTCCGACAACGAAATCCACGCGACCGTCACCGGTGAAGTCTCCGGCAATGATGCGGTTCCACCATCCGTCGCTCTTCTCCAATCCGCGAGTATCGGTGCGCTCTAGCTTGCCGTTTCCCTTGTTGCGGAAGATGGTGATCGGCATCCATTCACCGACTACGATCAGATCGAGCCTCCTGTCTCCGTCAACATCCTGCCACGTTGCATCAGTTACCATCCCGACATGTGCGAGATCCGGCGCAAGCCGCGCTGTCGCATCGGTGAAGCGGCCGCGGCCATCGTTTACGAGCAGCACGCTCTGGGGATCGATGCCGTATTCGCCCGGAACAACTCGGCCGCCGACGAATACGTCGGTGTCGCCGTCGCCGTCAAAGTCAGCAGTCGCTACCCGTGATCCGCTTAAACTTTCTGAGGGCAGATTATCAGTCGCTTTTCGAAAGTTCCCGCGGCGGTCGTTCAGGTAGAGCCGGTCCTGAAGCGCCGGCGCCATCTCCGAGAACTCGTTTCCCCCGCTCACAACGTAAAGATCGGGAGAGCCGTCGCCGTTTGCGTCGAAGAACGCCGCTCCAAGATCTTCTGAGCCGCTGTCAGCGTCGAAGACGCTCTCGCTGCGTGAGGTAAATCCACCGCTTCGCTTTTGCAGGAGGAGGCGGCCCGCCTGGTTCTTGGCGCCACCGATGAATACGTCTGGCAGACCGTCGCCGTTCACGTCGCTCGTGGCCATGTACGGTCCTTCCAGAGACAGCATCTTCGGAATCAGCCGCTCGCGGTCGAAGTCAACGAACTCGTTTTCACGGTGCACGAAGTCGAGAGCAATCTTGTCAGTAACATCCGCGAGGATTGCCGGCCGTGACCTGGGCGCAAGAGCATTCGGCGCGGTCGAGCTCTCGCTCTGCGCGAACACGACACGCTGATCGGCAG
>DATBRZ010000171.1:0-4369 GCA_036560025.1 Gemmatimonadaceae bacterium
ACACCCCCTTTTTCCAGCACTCGCTGCGCTACGCTACGCAACAACGACGCACACCTTTGCCCTTCCTCACACAGCTCGCGTACACGCTTCTGGCGAGCGCGACACGCGCGGGCTACTCGAGCGGAATAGCGCCGCGAAGAGTTCCTTTGAGCGGCAGACGGGGCACACAGGTGGGTGGCAAGGTACCACCTTCGACCCAATCAACCCGGTGCCACCGATAATTACGATTTTCTCGTTCACACTCCGAATTCATGCTAGAACGAGTTGCCCCGTGCTCCAGCTCTCATGAAAATAAACATGTCTCTATGAATCGAGATGGATGATCCCGCGTCGCACGGCTTGAATCACGGCTTCGGTGCGGTCGTGCACGCGCAACTTTTCCATCACGTGCTTCAGGTGCACTTTGACGGTTTCGGGCGTGCGGCCGATTTCTGAGGCGATGTCGCGATTGCGCAAACCTTTTGCGGCAAGTCGAAGTACTTCCACTTCCCGCTGGGTCAGATCAGCACGTGGTGTGAACTCAGCGAGTCGCGCGGCGACGTCGGGTGGAATGACCCGCTTGCCAGAGGCGGCTGTTCGTATGGCTCCTACGAGCTCGGTGCCCAAGAGGTCCTTGAGCAGGTAGCCATATGCACCCGCGTTGAGCGCACGAAAAATGTCGGTGTCGCCCTCATAGCTGGTGAGAGCAATGATGTGCGCATCGGGATGCGCCTCGACGATCTTACGGATTGCATCGACACCATCCATCCGCGGCATGCGCAGATCCATGAGCACGACATCCGGGTTCTTTTGCTCGAAGAGCTCGAGAGCTTCGAGTCCGTCGCGCGCTTCTGCCACAACCTGCATGTCCGCTTCGTTCGCCAGTAATGCCGTCACGCCTGCACGAATCACGGGGTGATCGTCAGCGGTCATCACGCGAATGATTTCCGGAACAGCTTTACCGCCAGTCTTATTCATTGCGCAGTCCAAACTACAACGCGCTGGCAGACGACAGGTTCGCCGTCTCCACCCTGGCGAGTGGCACCTCCAATTCGACGGTGGTGCCCTCGCCGGGACGGCTATGCACCGACAGCGAGGCGCCGATACGGTTCGCCCGCTCCTGCATTCCAAGAAGTCCCCACCGCCGTGTATAAGCGCGCTTCGCGAATTCGACGTCGAAGCCGCGACCCGAGTCCCTGACGGTCAGCGAGACGGCGTCATCCTTATAGTTCAGCGTCACGCCGACGACGCTCGCCCCAGAGTGCTTGAAGGCATTCATCATGCTTTCCTGCGCGATGCGGAGGATGGTGTCTTCAACGACAGGCGGAAGAAGGCGGGACTCCCCTTCGACTGTGACAGCCACATCGTGTCCTGAAACCCGGCGCGCGGCGTCGCTCAGTGCGCTCGGTAGGTCGGAGTTAACCAGGGGCCGCATTTCCCACACCGTTTGGCGCGCCTCACGCGCCGTGCTCTCCGCCAGCTCGGCTATGCGTCCGATGGTATTCACCAGGCCCGGGGGCGCAGAGTTCACGTGCGGTAGCGCAGCGCGCAGCTGCAGAGCGATTCCGGTTACGCCCTGGAGCAACGAATCGTGAATTTCGCGCGCCATACGCGTGCGTTCCTCGAGGATCGCGGCAAAACGTGCTTCCAGCGCTTGTTCTCGAGCCCGACGTTTCTCCCGCGCGAGGCGCGTAGTTGAGCGTTTTCGCTCGGCAATCAGTTGCGCGGTGCGCTGCTCTACCCGCTGCTCCAGCTCCTCGTTGAGCCGATGAATCTCGCGCAGCGCTTGCCGATGCTCGGGAGTTTCCACTGAATCCCACTTCCCGCGACGCCGCGCCAGCACGAAGTCATGCTGGTGTGCGATATCGAGCACAATCGCCGCGAGCGTATGTTCCAATGGGTAGGTGCACAGAATCAGAGCGGTGCGACCATGTGCGAACTCGTGCACTCTCCCCTCGTATACCAGTGAGCGGTCACGATCTTTTTTCCGGACCCAGCCCAGGTCGCCACATACTCGCAATCCGGTAAAGCCGTGCTCGGGTCCAGAACGAGTGTAAAGCTCATGCCACCGATGCATCACGGCGTCGACATCAAACTGTCCGTCAGGTCGAAACCAATTCTCCACCGACCCGAATTCGATGTGGCCGCGTGCCACTCGGTCGTCTAAGTCTGGAATGCGATCGCGCAGCCCATCGCGCACTGCAACCTCGGCTTCGCCATCCGACGGAATCCAGCCGCAGAGTTCACCCGCCAACAGGCCAGCCGCCAGGAACGGGACGACGACATCGACGAGGTCGGCGCGGGTCTCGTAGAAAAGCGAAATGTGCGTACCCCATCCCATTTCACCGACAACGTCGATGCCGGAGTCGAGGAGTGATGAGGGTGAACCCTGAGTCATGGTGCGACCTATACCTCCATTGGGGGAGGCAAAGACTACGCTGGCGGGGAAAGGTCCCACACAACAACGAAGCCTACTTTGCAGTAATCATGCAAAAGGATTCTGCAGCCGGCAATGTGAGAACGGATCCCACAAAGGAAGTCGCGCTCCCCACCGGCCAGCTTCTCTACCAGTGGATTTTCGAGCAATTCCCGATCGCTGTGATCGTCTACGACACGGCGCTGCGCATCGTGGACTGCAATGAGGCAACAGGGCGGTTGTTCGGAGCCTCTCGCGCCGACATCATCGGATTGCATATCGATGACCTGCGCGACCAGCGCCATCGCGCCGCCCTGGAAGCGGCCATCGCCGGACAAACGACGTCGCACGAATCACCCTATCATTCGACGATTTCGGATGCGTGGCATTGGGGATCAGCCACGTTCGCACCGCTGCGCAGCAACAATGGCCAAGCCCTTGGCGTCATCGTGTTGTGGTCCGATCGCACCGCGCAGGTTGAGGCGGAGTCATCTGCGCGGAGCAGCGAATTCCTTCTTGGCGAGGCGCAACGCCTTGGGCGCGTCGGAAGCTGGACCTACGATGTAAGCCGTAAGCAAGGAGAAGCTTCGCCGGAGTTCTTTCGCATTCTCGGCGTTCAGTCAGAGCAACTGCTCGGACCTCGCGATCTCGAACGCCACATCCATCCGGACGACAGCGGGCCGTGGCACACGCACATGCAGAACGTGCTCGACGCCGGCAAGCCGTTCACGATTTGTGAATTCCGCATCATACGCCCCGATGGAGCAACGCGCTCTGTGATCATGCGTGCTGAAGTGAAGTATGCGGCTGACGGGACGCCGTTGGCCGCGTGGGGAACTATGCAGGACATCACCGAGCGTCGCCTTCTGGAGGAGCAACTTCGCCGTGCGCAACGGATGGAGGGACTGGGGCAACTCGCCGGCGGAGTGGCGCACGACTTCAACAATCTGCTGACCGTCATACAGGTCGAGATTGGTTTCCTTGAGGAGGGACTGTCCGACAACGATCCGCTCAACGCGGAAGTATTTGAGATTCGTCGCGCCGCCGAGCGTGCCGCGAGTCTCACCCGTCAGCTTCTTGCATTCAGTCGCAAGCAGATCCTGCGGCCGCGTCTGCTCGACCTCAATACTCTTGTCAGTGATACGAGCCACATGTTGCGGCGCCTGATCGGCGAGGATATCGAGCTCGTTACGATGCTGACTCTGAGACTGGCAACCATCGTCGGCGATCCGGGACAGCTGGAACAGGTACTCGTGAATCTTGCCGTGAACGCGCGCGATGCCATGCCCAACGGCGGCGTACTACGGGTGGAGACATCAGCGATCACGGTCGGTCCCGGTGATCTGTTCGTTCCGCCGGGCGACTATGTGGTGCTGACCGTAGCCGACACCGGACACGGGATGGACGAGAACGTTCGACGCCGCATCTTCGATCCATTCTTCACCACCAAGCCTCCGGGGAAGGGCACGGGTCTCGGGTTGGCGACCGTGTTTGGTATAGTGGAGCAATCGGGCGGCAAGATAACGGTCGACAGCGCGCCGGGTCGCGGCGCGACCTTCACTATCTACCTGCCGCATGCCCTTCCCGACAACACCGCCACCGAGTCCACCCCGGTGCTCGCCGGTGATTTCTTGCCCCGTAGTCATGCAACAGTGTTGCTGATAGAAGACGAGCAGCCGTTGCGTAGCGCAGCGCAGCGAGTGCTGGAAAATGAGGGGTATACTGTGCTCACTGCCGAAGATGGATTCGAGGGACTCGCAATCGCGGAGACATTTTCCGGAACGATCGATCTGCTACTCACCGACGTCGTTCTACCAGGACTCGATGGCCGCGAAGTGGCGGCGCGCTTGACGCAACGGCGACCGGGACTGAAGGTGCTTTTCATGACGGGTTACACTGACGATGAAATGCTGCGGCGCGGTCTGATTGATGACAAGGTGAGTCTATTGGACAAGCCCTTCAACGCTGCGCAGC
>DATBRZ010000172.1:0-3697 GCA_036560025.1 Gemmatimonadaceae bacterium
GCATACACGATGTGATCTATTCTGCTGATCAGTGACTCGTGCGTCACACGGCCGTATCTGGTGCGAACTCCTCGATCTCGATCCGGTAAGCAGTGCGCATGTCCTTAAATATTCTGAACGCCGCCGCGCTCGCTACCGTAACCCCCGTCTCCTCTGTCCACGGCGGAGGTTGAAGTACAAATTGGCGTGGCGCCGTCCCCGTGTCGTCACCCATCGCCCAACAGCCGATGAAACGACTTGTCCCCTTGGCACTTGTGCTCGCTTCTGTCTGCGTCTTTGTCGCGGCACGCAGCCAGGAGTCGCGCGTACTGGTTTTCTCGAAGACGGCAGGATACCGCCATAGCTCCATCGGAGTAGGAATCGCCGCTGTCCGGAAGCTCGGACAGGAGAATGGATTCTCCGTCGACGCGACCGAAGACGCCGGCGCATTCACATCGAAGAATCTCGCGCGATACAAGGCAGTCGTCTTCCTCAACACAACCGGCGACGTACTCGACGCCGCACAGCAGGACGATTTCGAGCGCTACATCCAGGCCGGCGGCGGATACGTCGGAATTCATTCCGCGACAGACACCGAGTACGACTGGCCATGGTACGGGAGACTCGCAGGCGCGTGGTTCAACGGCCATCCCAACAATCCCAACGTTCGCAAGGGCACGTACCGTGTGATCGACAAGAGTCACGCTTCCACAGAGGGAATGCCCGATCGATTCGATCGCGAAGACGAGTTCTACAACTTCAAGTCAATCGATCCGACAATCCACGTGCTCATCGAGATCGACGAGAAGAGCTACGAAGGCGGAACGAACGGCGAGCACCATCCGATGAGCTGGTATCACGACTTCGATGGCGGACGCGCGTTCTACACGAACATGGGTCACACCGAGGCGACATTCTCGGAGCCGCTCTTCCTGAAGCATCTACTCGGTGGATTGCGATACGCGATCGGAACGGGGACGATCGACTTCAACCGCGCGCGCCCCGAAGAGAATCGCTTCACGAAAGTCATACTCGGCGAAAAGTTCGAGGAACCGGTAGAGCTCGCGGTGCTTCCCGGGGATCGTGTGCTGTTCATCGAGCGTCGCGGTGGCGTTCAGCTTTACACGCAAAAGTCCGGTCGCGTGAGAAAGATCGCGACGATTCCCGTCAGCACGAAATACGCGGACTCGAGTCAGGCAGAAGACGGACTTCTCGGACTCGCTGCCGATCCAGGCTTCGCGACGAACGGCTTCGTCTACATGTACTACTCGCCTGCCGGCCCCGAGCCGAAGAACGTGCTCGCTCGCTACCATATGAAGGGTGACTCGCTCGAGCTCGGGTCGCGAAAGATTCTCCTCGAAGTCGGAACTCAGCGCCAGAAGTGCTGTCACACCGGAGGCTCCATCGCATTCGACGCAAAGGGCAACCTCTATCTCTCTACCGGCGACAACTCGAATCCATTCGCAATCGGTTACGCGCCAATCGACGAACGGCCGGGACGTATGCCGTGGGACGCGCAGAAATCATCTGCAAACACGGACGATCTGCGCGGCAAGATCATTCGAATTCATCCAGAGGCCGACGGGACATATACCATCCCCGAAGGAAATCTTTTTCCGAAGGGCACTCCGAAAACGCGACCCGAGATCTACACGATGGGCCACCGCAATCCGTATCGGATCTCAGTGGATAAGCACACGGGATTCCTCTACTGGGGCGAGGTGGGTCCCGACGCGAATGTAGACTCCGTCGGACGCGGCCCGCGCGGCTACGACGAAATCAACCAGGCGCGCGCCGCCGGCAACTACGGCTGGCCTTACTTCGTCGCCAACAACCAGGCGTACTACAAGACGACGTTTGTCGATTCGGTGACGGTGACAGGTGGGGCGCAGTTCGATCCTGCGCATCCGATCAATCGCTCACCCAACAACACCGGCCTGAACGAGCTCCCGCCGGCGCACGGCGCATTCATCTGGTATCCGTACGGAGACTCCCCTGAGTTTCCGGTGCTCGGCACCGGCGGTCGAGCTGCGGAAGCAGGTCCGGTTTTCCACCGCGATGATTTCCGCAACGCCGCCAGACCATTCCCGCGGTACTACGACGGCAAGCTCTTCATTTACGAATTCATGCGTCACTGGATCATGGCAGTGACGATGGATTCGAAAGGCGACCTCGTTTCCATCGAGCGCTTCATGCCGAGCGAGAACTTCAGCGCGCCGATCGAGATGGAATTCGCTCCGAATGGGGATCTGTACATGCTGGAGTACGGCACCGCGTGGTTCCAGGGCAACGACGACGCGCGTCTCATCCGCATCGAGTACAACGCTGGCAACCGCAAGCCGACCGCGGCGGTCTCGGTTGATCGTCCCGCCGGCGCGCTCCCGATGCGCGTGCAGCTTTCATCAACTGGCACCGTGGACCTCGACGAGGATTCACTGCGATACGCGTGGACGATCTCGCGACGAGGTGGTGCAGTGTTGCAGCGACTCACTGAACGCAATCCATCGTTCACTTTCGCTCGAGCAGGCACGTACACAGCGTCGCTTACAGTGACGGATCCTAGCGGTGCGAATTCCACTGCGGCCGTGCAGATCGAGGCCGGCAACGAGCCGCCCGCTGTCGATATCGATCTTGCCGGAAGCAACCGAACGTTCTACTTCCCCGGCGTTCCGGTGCGATATGCGGTGCGCGTCACTGATCGTGAAGACGGTTCGCTCGTGGCCGGCACTATTCCGGCGCGCAGAGTAAACGTGACTGCTCAGTATCTGAAGGATGGAATGTCGGCGAGTGGAGCAGCGACTGCGATTCGCTCGAGCGAAGGCGCACATGCGGCAGGGAGAAGGTTGATCGAAGGAAGCGACTGCCTCGCGTGTCACCAGTTCAACAGAAAATCCATCGGCCCTCCGTACATCGATGTTGCGCGGAAGTATCACGGAGACAGCACGGCGGTCGCGCGTCTCGTTCGGAAGATCCGACAAGGAGGATCAGGCGTGTGGGGACAGGTGGCGATGCCTGCGCATCCGAAGCTCACCGACGAGCAGGCATCGGCAATGGTTGCCTACATCATGAGTCTCGCCGACCCGAAGCCGAGCGTACCGTCACTTCCTGATCGCGGTGCATATATGCCGCCAGCCGGTTCAGGTGATGCGCCAAAGGGTGTACTCGCGTTGCGGGCATCATACACGGATCGCGGCGCGAACGGCATGCCCGCGATCACGAAGGAGAAGGAAGTCGTGCTCCGCTCGCCCAGCGTGGTGGTTGCGAGTGGGGAGCTCTCGGAAGGAGTTAGCAAGCAGAGCGTGCAGGAGATACCGGTCGAGATCACCGTCGTGAATCGGTCGGGTTCGTCCGTGGCGTTGAAGCAGATCGATCTTACGGGCGTCGCCGCCGTAACGTTCGTGGCGGTGGCGCCTGCCCGCTATCAGGCGAAGGGCGGGAAAGTCGAGGTACATCTCGACTCGCCGACCGGTCCATTGCTGGGCGAGACCGAGACTATTCGTCCAACAACTGACTCGACCGCGCCGCCCTCACGACTTCGCACTGCGCTTCGGCCGACATCGGGACTGCACGATGTGTATCTGGTCTTCCGTAATCCCAATGTAACGGGCGACGGATTCCTTTTCGGTCTGCTGACGGCAACCCTCGAACCCGTGCCGCGGTCGGCTGGAGGTATAGCGCAATCCAAGCGCCGGGTCGGGCAGCGCTAAGCCTTTACACC
>DATBRZ010000173.1:0-2437 GCA_036560025.1 Gemmatimonadaceae bacterium
GCCGTAGCCGGTGATGAAGATGATCGGCATATCTGCGCGATCTGAAGCGATGCGGGTCTGCAGCTCGAGTCCGTTGAGTCCGGGAAGATGCACGTCGAGGATCAGACAACTGGGGACAAGAGGGCGGGGACGCGCCAGAAAGTCCTTCGCTGACGCGAAGGTCTCCACCTGCCACCCCGCGTAACTGATCAACGTTTCCAGTGATTCACGGACTGAAATGTCGTCGTCGACTACGAAGACAACGGGCGCTGTCATTACGCGACGGTCAATGCGGAAGTCACGGCATTCAGCAACGCGCTTTCGCTGAACGGCTTGAACAAAAAATCCACCGCTCCAGCTTCCAGCGCGCCGACGCGAATGCTCTCATCTCCGGTTCCCGTGATGAAGACTATGGGAATTGAATGCTGCCGACGCAACAATTCCCGCTGGAGAGCGAGTCCGTCCATGCCGGGCATGGCGACGTCGAGGATCAGACAATCGGTCTTGTCTACGAAACTCGAGGCGAGGAATTCCTCGGCGGACGAGAAAACGGTGACAGCATAGCCGCACGCCCGCAACAGGTCGGGCAGGGACTCGCGGACCGACTCGTCATCGTCCACCACCGCAATACGCGGTGCCGGCGTCATGTACGCTCCGAGCGTCCGACGTGCCCCATGCCTATTCTCATCGCTTCGTGCAGTCATAACAGCATGTGCATCGAAATCGTTGAACTTCCATGATACGTTGGTATTGGTATTTGTCCGCCAGCGTACTCAGAATTCGGCGGCTTCCGCCAAATCATCATACAGGAATCGTGAACGCGAAGGTGGCCCCCGGCCCGTCGTTGGGAGTTGCCCAGATACGTCCATGATGGCTCTCGATGATCGATCGACTGATCGACAGTCCGATGCCCATGCCCGCGCTCTTGGTGCTATAGAACGGGTCGAACAGCTTGTCGATCTGCTCCTGTTCAATGCCCACTCCGGCATCACGCACCGCAAGGCGCACGCGATCACCCTCCCGCTCGGTTCTGATGAGCAATTCCCGTTGCCGATCGCTGACGGCGGCCATGGCGTCCGCGGCGTTGTGCAGAAGGTTGAGAATGACCTGCTGAATCTGAATGCGATCGCCGTTAATCTGGGGCAAGTCGTCCGCGAGTTTTGATTCCAGCACGACGCTGTTTCGTTGCAGATCGCTCGAGTAGAGCGCAATGACCTCTCGTGTCGCGTCGTTGAGATCGAGCGGCTCCAGTGTGAGCTCGCGCTTGCTGAACAATGCCCGTAACCGCGCGATCACGTCGGCGGCGCGATTGCCGTCGCGAATAGTACGTCGCGCGGTTTCCCGCGCGCCGTCGATGTTCGGCGTATCGGCGTCCAGCATCCGTACACAAGTGCTGGCGTTGGTGATGATTCCCGACAGCGGTTGATTGACTTCGTGCGCGATCGAAGCAGCAAGCTCAGCGACGGTCGCCACCTGAACTGCACGCGACATTGTCATTTGCAGCTCGCGCAACGCGTCCGATGCCTGCTGTAGCTCACTCGTCGCCAGCCAATGCTCGGTCATGTCCATCGACGCACCGATGAACTCGACCAGGTTGCCATCGTCATTCACGATTGGGTGCCCGGTCGCGTACTGGTATCTGATGCTGCCATCGGGAAGAACGATGCGATATCCCGCCTGATACTCTGATCTTTCGACCAGGCAGCGCTCGAACTCTGCTTCCACGCGCGGCCGGTCCTCCGCGTGTATCCGGTCGAACCAGAACGGGGGTTTGGTGATATCCTCCGTCGGCAGCGGTTTGTAAGCCCGCTGGATTTCCGGTGAGCTTTCGACGATCCCCGCAGCTACGTCGTACCGCCAGCCGCCGGTGTGACTGATTCGCTGGATCTCAAGGAGAAATGACTCGCTCCTGCGTAACGCATCCTCGGCGCGCTTGCGGTCTTCGATGTCGATGTTGACACCGTACCACCTGATGACACGTCCATTCTCGTCGTGCAACGGACTCGCGCGAAAGAGAAACCAGCGGTACGCCCCGTCGTGGCGCCGCATTCTGGCTTCGGCCTCACCGGATGCGCCGGACGCGAGGATGTTTTGCCAGGTGGCATCCAAAGCGGCCAAATCGTCGCGATGGATGGCGGAAGTCCACCCCCATCCACGCGCCTCTTCCGCCGAGAAACCCAGGTAATCGAGATAGTGGTTGTTGAAGAAGTCGGCGCGACCATCCGCGGCGGCGGACCATGCCAACACCGGGATCGTGTTGATCGTGAGCGCAAGATTGCGCTCGCTCGCTCTCATCGCATCCTCGGCGCGCTTGCGATCGTCGACGTCGGCGAGCAGAACGTACCAACGAACGATCTGCCCGGTCGAATCACGAAGGGGGAGTCCCCGAACCTGAAGCCAACGGTACACGCCATCGAAGCGGCGGATTCGCGCCTCGAAGTCGTAGGGCTTGCCCGAT
>DATBRZ010000174.1:0-13197 GCA_036560025.1 Gemmatimonadaceae bacterium
GTCCCGAGATCATGACCAACGCCGAGCAGGAGATTCGGACGCTTCCCGGCGTCGAGGATGTTCAGATCAATCTCGTCTGGGTTCCGTTCTGGACGCCGGAAAAGATGGAACCGCGCGTTCGCGCGTACCTCGGCTTCTAACTCCGTCGGCGGTCGTGGTGGGTAGGCCTTAGGCGTCTACCGCACGCTCGTGGCGCTGCATCCCTCCTGAGGCAGCCAGCGCGAGCTGCGCTTTCCCTCCAATCGAGCTTTCCTCCAGCGAGTCGATGCGCCGAAGGAGGGATCGGCCGTTAGCGAGCGCTACGGCTTCAAAGCAACGATGAAATCCTCACCCATCACGGAGATCTGCCATTTGCGGAGGCCGGGGACGTCTTCAAGGTCGCTGACCTTCTTCGGTCTTTTGCGAGCAATGGCTTCGAGTCGCTCGCGAGAGCAGAGGAATCCCGGATCCATTGAGAGAAGCGTTGCGGTCGCGTCGCGCACGGACTTGAGCTGCGTCACACGGTGATCGAAATCAGGATC
Source organism: Gemmatimonadaceae bacterium (assembly GCA_036560025.1). Classification (GTDB taxonomy): domain Bacteria; phylum Gemmatimonadota; class Gemmatimonadetes; order Gemmatimonadales; family Gemmatimonadaceae; genus UBA4720. Next base: position 522 of record DATBRZ010000174.1, read on the forward strand.
TCTGTCCCACTTGGGTGCGCGCGGAAAACGCGGCAGCTCTGCCTCGGCCACATCCTGTCCGCGTCGCACTGCGGCAAGTATCTCGGCGCCGCCGCGCTCGAGAACGCCGCGCGGCATACCCTTGATGGTCGACAATTGTCGCGCGGTTGTCGGAGCTGTTCGAGCTATCTCGAGCAGAACTTCATTCCCCATCACGCGGAACGTCGCACGATCGATGTCCCTCGCCACCGCATCGCGCCATATCGTCAGCTCTCGGAGCAACGCAAGCTCGCGCCGGCTCAGATCGCGCGCGCCCTTGATCCTATAGAATGCCTCGGATGAATCCTCCTCATTCCATCGCGTTCCCTCGAGTCGCGCAAATTCCTCTTCAGCCCACGACAACCTGCCCAGCTTCTCCAGTCGCGTGCGCAGCCCGTCACGAAGATCGAGCAGATAGCGCGTGTCCTGAGCGGCATATTCGAGCATTCCCGGGGTGAGCGGACGGAGCGACCAGTCGGCGCGCTGATGTTTCTTGTCCAGCTTCACATCGAAGAATTGCTCCAGCAATGCGGCGAGACCGAATGACTTCAGCCCCAGGAGCTGCGCGGCAATCCTGGTATCGAAAATGTTGTTCACCTGCCATCCGTAATCCTGATGCAGCAGCCGGATGTCGTAGTCCGCATCGTGGAGCACGACCTCCACTTCAGGATCCTCGAGCATGGCGCCGAGCCGCTGCGGTGGAGCGATCGGAAGAGGATCGATGATGGCGCTGCGTTCGCGCGTCGTGAGCTGCAACAGATAGATTCTGTCGATGAACCGATGGAAGCTCGCCCCCTCTGTGTCGAGAGCCAACTCGCGAACGCCAGCGATGTCGTCGAGGAAAAGCTCGACCGACTCGACGGTGTCGAGATACTGAGCCGCTTCAGGTGCTGACGCGCGCATCCAGCCAATTTAGCAACGCCCAGTCGAGGGAGCCTGGTTCTTTGCCTCCGCCGGGAGAGGCGGACGATCTCCCTCTTTACGACCGATTTCCCAGGTTGCGCTCGATCAAGCGTGTTTCGCTTTGTACGCTGCCGTCGCGGATCGAGCTGTTGCCCGATTTCCCCGGCATTGGCGACATGTGGATCAAGCGTGACGATCGAAATGCTCCGGTCTGTGGGGGAAACAAGGTTCGCGCATTGGAGTTCCTGCTCGGCGAAATTCGACCCGGTGATACGGTCGTAACGATTGGTGGTGCTGGATCGACGCACGTGCTGTCCACCGCGATTCACGCTGCGAGGCTGGGAGCGACGACGATCGCCTACAGATGGCGGCACGATATGAACGAAGTCGCCGACATAGTGTGCCGGCGAATAGAGGAGGAAATACCCGATACACGGGCGGCGGCCGGAATGCTCGTCGCGCTTGGGCGCGCGGCGATCACGCGGATGAGATCACGCGTGCATTTCATTCCAGTAGGAGGGAGCACACCTCTAGGATCGCTCGGTCACGTCAACGCAGCGCTCGAGCTCAGCCGTCAGATATCGGACGGCGCAATGGCCAAGCCCGACAGAATCGTCCTCCCACTCGGCTCCGGTGGCACCATGGCTGGTCTTGCCGTTGGATTCGCCGCTGCCAATCTGAAGATCGACCTCGTCGGCGTTCGGGTCGGACCAAGAATAGTTGTGGGCCGACGCAAGGTCATGCGACTAGCGCGCGAGACTGCGCATCTCATTGCGGAAGCTTCTGGCGGCGACCCGATCGCCGTGGACTCTCGCTGCATCCGCGTCGATCACCGCTATTTCGGCGGCGCCTACGGACGGCCGCTACCTGCGGGCGCCGACGCGGCGGCAACCTTATTGCGCCGAGCGGGGATTCGCCTCGACGATACGTACAGCGCCAAAGCGTTCGCTGCGGCAAAGGATGCCGCCCAGGATCTCGGCGGCACCACTCTTTTCTGGCTCACATTCGACGCACGATGTCTGACGAGATGACGCTTCACGTTTATCCGAGCGACTGCGACTCCGCCGGACACGTGAATCACGCCTACATGTTGATGATGCTCGAGCGCGCGCGATGGGCCGCGCTCGAGAAGCATCTTCCATATGAGGACTATGTGCAGCGAGCAGAGTGGGCAGTCGTGCGGCACATCGATGTGTCATACAGCACGGCCGCCCGTCCGGGCGACGACTTCCACATCCGCACCGGACTGACATCGGTCGGGAACACGAGCTTCACCGTGAAGCAGACGGCGCACAATCAGCGAGGGAAGCTTGTCTGTGAAGCGAATATCGTTTACGTCACCGTCGACTCGTCGGGTAAGCCGATGCCGGTGCCGGTTCAGTGGCGCGAGATCTTTTCCCCGTGGAGCTGAAGCCCCCCGACCTCGCCGGCAGTCAGCTTGCCGATGAAGAGGAGCTGCCGAAATTCAGCGCGGCTGAGCGATCGATCTCGGCACAGATCGGCCGCTTTTTGTTCCGGCATCGCGGGTGGCTTCCCGTTCCGTTTCTCGCTGTGCCGCTGCTTGCTCACGACGAGCGAACGCCGGCGCAGTGGATCGCCGGCATTTTCATAATGATTGTCGGAGAACTGGTGCGCCTCGCTGGAGTCGCCGCGGCGGGTCACAAGACGCGGCGCCGCTCGAGGCACGTCGAGGAGCTCGTTACCTACGGGATATTCGCGTGGACCCGCAATCCCCTGTACGTCGGAAACTTTCTTCTGTGGGTCGGTATCGTCGTCGTGTCGGGCGTGTTCTGGTTTCTACCAGTGGCTGTTCTCCTCTTCGCTGCGGAGTACAGCCTGATCGTCCGCTACGAAGAGGGAGTGCTGGAGTCGATCTTCGGACGGGAGTATCTGGGCTACAGGCAGTGTACGCCGCGCTGGGTTCCGAAGCGGCCAAGGCATCCGGTGAAGGGGCCGATGGATTGGAGCGGAGCGTTCCGGAGTGAGGCGAGCACCTTCGCAGCTTACGTCGTTTTGCTGGCGGCGTTCGCGGTCAAGGACTACCTGGAAGCCTAGAAATCCGGGCGTTGCTTATCGATTCGGTCGACCCGGGGGGTTCTCACTATTGAAGACGTCGCGATTGATCTGAACGTACTCCTTCATATTCGCGGGCACGTCTTCTTCCGGGAAGATCGCGGTGACCGGGCACTCCGGCTCGCATGCCCCGCAATCGATGCACTCGTCGGGATGGATGAAGAGCTGGTCGGGCCCCTCGTAAATGCAATCGACGGGGCACACGTCCACACAGGCTCGATCTTTCAGGCCCTTGCAGGCTTCGGTGATTACGTACGGCATGTCTTTGTTAAGATAGATCGGGGGAAACGAATATCAATTCCCGGCGGATCGTCGTCTCAACTTGTGGTCAACAGCCAGAAGGCCGCCGCCGCGCCAAACAGGATAACGGTCACTATGAGAATCGCTCCCATCCTGCGGCGATTGCTTCGGATCGCGTTCCACGCTTCTTCGTCGAGATAGTAGCAGCCCGGCGTGGGCTGGCGGATGATCTCGCGCTCGATCAGCCGGTCGAACGCTCCACCCTCAGCGATGCCGATGTCCGCGAGCGACCGGGCGCCTGTGGGCGTCATTGCGCCGGCATTCCGGAAATCTTCCACGACCTCGCTTTCGAGATGTCGTGTGACGACCTCTACTTCGCCTCCTCCCATCAGCTCACTCCGGGAAGAACGTGCCGAACGTCAACGTATATCATTTTCAGTCGCATCACCACGCCCTAAATCCGGAGAATCCCTTGGTCAGGACATTCGGACTCACTCATATCGTTCTCACAGTCGCCGATCCCGACCGCTCACTTCGGTTTTACGAGCGCGTATTCGGCGTGCGCGAATACTGGCGGGACGAAAACCAGATTCAGGCGAAGACCCCGGATGCGCACGACGTCATCGCCTTCAACAGGGGAAAGCGAAACATCGGCCGCACGGGCGGGATCGAGCACTTCGGATTTCGTCTTGTTGATTCGGCGGACATCGATGAAGCAGTGCGACTGGTGCTCGATGCAGGTGGCGAGCTGATCGAGCGCGGCGACTTCACCGAGGGTGAGCCATTCGCATTTGTGAAGGATCCGGATGGGTACGTAATCGAGATCTGGTATGAATAGCTGAGTTCTACCGCCTCCAGGGAGCAGGTTGATCCGGCTTCCGCGTGAGATCCGGATTCCTTCTATAGAATGTCGCGGTTCGGCCGATCACCTGGATGACTTCGGACGCCGTCGCGAGCGCGAGCGCGTTCGCCGCGTCCTTCGGCTTCACATCCGCATTCTTCCCGAGCTTCACCTTCACCAGCTCGTGCGTGCGCAGCGCATCATCGAGCGAGCTGATCAGCGTTGCGGAAAGTCCGTGCTGTCCCACGTGCACTGTCGGACTCAGATGATGAGCTTCTGCGCGAAGCTCAGCACGCTCGGCTCCTTTCAATGGCGCACCTCTCCGGACGCGGTCATGATTGAGCTCGTTCTATGATCCTGTCGCTCGCCATCTACCTCGGGTTACTGCTGTCGCTCGTCGGCTTTCTAGCAATTGTGAAGCCTATCCGGTGGCTTCGCCTCTCGACGCGCCGGAAAGGACTCGGTCTTCTCGTCGCCGGAGTATTGATCGCGGCCGTCGGAATGATTTTGCCCACTTCCGAGTCACGCATCGCACAACCCATTACTCGGCTCGACGATTTCGTTCCGGTCTGGCAATTCCGCGAAGTCCATAGGATCGACGTCGCGGCGCCACCAGCTCGGGTATGGGAAGCGATTCATCGTGTGCGCGCCGACGACATTCTTTTCTTTCGAACGCTGACATGGATTCGCCGCGGCGGCCGCGCGCTCCCTACCGGAATCCTGAACGCGAATCAGGAGCCGATGATCGACGTCGCGCTCGAGGGTGGATTCGTGCGTCTCGCCGAGGATCCTCTGCGTGAGCTTGTTATCGGCACGGTAGTGGTTGCGCCACCGGACACACATGGAACGCTGACGCCTGAAGTTTTCCGCAGGAATCTTCGGCCGGGCTTTGCATTGGCCGCAATGAATTTTCTCGTTGTTCCGCGCGGTCCCGCTTTGACAAGTGTTACAACGGAGACGCGGGTATTCGCGAACAGTCCCGCTGCGCGCCGTCGCTTCGCTGCGTACTGGCGATTGATTTATCCCGGAAGCGCGATCATTCGTCGCATGTGGCTGCGCGCTATTCAGCATCGTGCGATTCTCCCTTTCGTTTCATGAATCCCCGCACATCTACAGGAATTCCATTCCACCAATCCCTCTGCCCTTCCCTTATCCTCATCGCCTGAAAGTGCAGATGTGGAGTATCCGCCGGCGCGTTGCCGCTTGTGCCGACGTACCCGATCACGAATCCCTGCGGAACGCGAAGGCCTTCGGTGAGCTGATCCGAGTAGTGGTCGAGATGCGCGTAGTAGAAGACGTACCTGCGCTCGACGTCCACGAGATACGCTACCGTTCCGCCCGCCGGATTCTGTCGAAGTCGAATCACCTCTCCCTGTATCGCCGCAAGCACCGGCGTTCCACGCGGGGCGAGGATATCCGTCGCCGCGTGAATTCTTCCGCCGGCGCGCGGAGCGTTGAAAGTATCAGGCACTCGCGACGGCTCGACGCCTTCAACCGGAACCATCAGCGGGTTCGCGCCGAAGAATTCGACATCGCGAGCGGTAGCTGACGGCCCAGGTTCCGGGTGTGGCAGCGCGGCAGGCCCGGCAGATCGGCACCCCAGAACGAGTGCAAGTGGAGCGAGCCAAAGCACCGCGCTTATGCGTCCGAGCAATTCGCGGTCGATTGTCCGTAGTACTGGCAAGTCGCTTAAACGCATAGTGGAGACAAACTACAAAAGAACGCTATTGCACAATTGACGCGAATGGGGCCACTTACAGAGACAATGGGGTTGCTGATCGCGATCGGCACCCATCCAGGAAGAGTCAAATGAGTCTCGTTTCCTTCCGTCGCTTAGTCCGCGACAACGCGCGCCTGTACCTGCTCGCGATTCCAATCCTGTTTGCCTGCGATTCGCCGTCGGCGCCCGAGCAAATCCTCGGCAGGATATGGGTCACAACGAGCCTGACCGGATTGGATTTCCCGGCCAAATTCGGCGTTCGAATCGAGGGTTCGGGTACAGTAGTACTCAGAGATCTCAACCTGGGCGACAGCATTTTCGTCGGCTTTTCGAAGAAGGGAACGTACACGATCAAGTTGAATGGGCTCGCCTCAAACTGCAGTACGTCCGAGAATCCGCAGACTCTGAACCTCACGGAGACTGCAACTTTCCGCGTTCAATTCGATGTCACGTGCGGTGCTTTGTACGGCGTCCTTCGCGTTTCGATGACTACAACAGGGGAGGATCTCGATCCCACCTATAAGATCGTGCTGAACCAGGGAGTGCAGTACTCCGTCGGCGCGAACGGAACCTTTCAATTGAATCAGATCCTCGGCGGAACGCAGGAGGCCGAGTTGGTGGAGGTCGCGTCGAACTGCCATCCGACCGGCGCGGTCAGGCAGTCTTTTTCGCTCGCCGTTGGAGGGCCGACGCGCGACACCGCCAGAGTATCGTTCAGTGTTGCATGCACGCGCGCTGAAAGGTTTGCGTTCAGTCGACAAGTCACGACTATAAGTGGTCCGTCGGAGCTCGTGATGGTTGCCAATGCCGACGGCTTAGACCCTGTGTGGACTTTCAGCGGATTTGCTCCTGCTTGGTCACGTCAGGGGACATTTCTCGCGCTTGGGTGGATCTCTTGCGATTCGTACTACTACTACTATTACGGCCCGTGTTCGAAGGTCGGTTTGGCGTCGGTGAATTATCAGACCGGCGATATTCTCCGCCTGACGAACGATTCAACCGACACCGGTCCCAGCTGGCGTCCTGACGGCGACGCGATTGTCTTTGAACGCCGGGGGCAGTTGTTCATTGTCGATGCAACCAAGGAGGGTAACAACCCGGTTCCCGTGCCCACGCCGGCAGCTGTTACCAGGGCCTTCCAGCCCGCCTGGTCACCGGACGGTTTCAAAATAGCGTTCGCATGCGAGATCGATTCTGGAGCGCCGGATATCTGCGTAATCGCGCCCGACGGCTCAGGTTTCGTTCGTCTGACAACTGATGCATCGCTCGACAGCGACCCGGAGTGGAGTCCCGACGGAGCGCAGATCGCGTTTACTACGATCGTGGGAGATGCAATCAAGCTCGCGGTAATGCCGAGCGCCGGAGGCGCGATCACGCGCCTGACGGACGGAAGAAATCCGGCGTGGTCAACCGACGGAACCAGAATTCTGTTCGAAGGTTCCGGGGCTACGAAGGGAATCTTCATGTTCGCTCTGTCATCCAGCGCCGTCACCCGGCTGACTCTGTTCGACGATCATGATCCGACGTGGCGTCCGTAGCTCGTTCGCGCTTGCCCTTATCTTTGCGGCAGCGTGCAGGGGCGATGATGTAATCGTCGCACCCTGTGTGGCGCCGGATGTGATCTCGAGCTCGGTTGCCGCGAATCCGCAGAACGTGCTCAGCGCATTCGTCAGCACGCGAGTCCGTGGCGCTGACAGTGTTGCCGTCCAATTCGATGTCGGTGCACACACACCGCCGGTCTCCGTAAATGCAACGGAAGACTCCATCGTGATGCCTGTGCTCGGACTGCGCCCGGAGACCGAATACTCACTCAACGTTCTCGCTTACGCTGACTGTGAGACGACCGCAAGCGGGGTGATGAAATTCACTACCGGACCGCTTCCCTCGGATATTCCGTCATACGTCGCAAGCGGACGGGACCCGTCGCCGGGTTTTGTCGTTTTCGCGGCAGGTTCCTACGGACTCGTGATCGACAACACCGGACGCGTCGTGTGGTACTACCGTTTCCCGCTCAGCGCAGGTCTCAATTTTCAGGCTCAGCCGAACGGGCGGTATTTGAGTCATCCGGCGCTTCCCCCCGGCACTCCTTCGAATGCTGTGCTGGTAGAAATCGATCCGACAGGAGTAGTCACTCGCACGTTAGGCTGTCTCAAAGGTTATCAGGCGCGACTGCATGATTTCATCGCTGAGTCGAGTGGATCTTACTGGGTTATGTGCGATGAGGTTCGGACGCTTGATTTGTCGTCAACAGGTGGTCCAACGAACGCGCGTGTAATGGGCACCGCCGTGCAGCACGTGAGCAGCGACGGCAGCCTGATGTTCGAGTGGAGTCCGTTCGATCATTTCACGATCGATTATGAGGCGATCGATCCGGCTGATCGAACCGGTGCGACGATCAACTGGACGCACGGAAATGCATTCGATTTCGACAGTACCGGCAATCTTCTGATCTCGTTCCGCAATCTGAGTGAGATCACGAAGATCGATACACACACGGGAAATGTCCTGTGGCGCCTGGGCGGTCGTGCGAATCAGTTCGCGCTCGAAGGCAACGGTGTACTTCCCTTCTCGCACCAGCACGGGCTTCGCGTTGTTGGTTCGGGACGAATGTCGTTTCTCGACAATCTCGGCGATCCCGCCGGCAGTCGCGCTCTTCGGTACGAGATCGACGAAGCGCGACACACGGCGAAGCTGGCTGCGAGCTACGGCTCAGGCATGGGCGTCGTCGCTCAGATCGGTGGCACTACACAGAATCTTCCGGGAGACCGCACGCTCGTGTCATTCGGGAATGGCGGCCGAGTGGAAGAGTATGACTCCACGGGCGCCAGCGTTTGGCGAATCGAAGGGAACCCCGGCTACGTCTTCCGGGCGCAGCGAATTCTTTCGCTGTACCAGCCGGGAGTGGGAACAGCTCGTTAATCACTGAGAAGCGGCATATGGAAATCGCCGCTCCTCCGAAAAATGGATGTCGTATGAAGTCGCACCTGTGCCGTGCGGAGTCGGCCGGCAGCCTCCGCCTGCTCGTTCTGTTGATTCCAGCTGCGCTCGCCTGCAGCGACTCGCCCAACGGACCGAAGCAACCGACGGGACTCTCGATCATTAGCGAAACGGTCGGCCTCGACAACCCCACAACGTATCAGCTCCGGGTCAGCGGTACCACGACAATACAGACGCGGATAAATGCGACCGCCAACGTGGCGGTCGCCAATCTGGCACCCGGAGACTACTCGGTTGTGCTTGACGGACTTTCGCCGAACTGCGATGTGGCGGAAGGGAACACGAGAACGGTAACGGTAGAAAGGAACGCCCTCACGGAGGTTCGGTTCAACGTTACCTGCCGTGCGCTCTACGGCGTGCTTCGCGTATCGGTCTCGACTTCCGGGCCCGATCCTGATCCTACTGGATACCGTCTGCAGCTGAGCGACGGATATTCGCTGGATGGGCCTGTCAACGGCGTGGCGACATTCACCGCGGTATACGGCGGAGCCGGTACCGTATATCTGACAAGTGTTGCGTCCAATTGTGCTGTCGACGGTCCCGGCTCACAGCCATACTCGGTAGCGGTCGGCGGACTGAAGCGGGATACGGCGCAGACGTCATTCAAGATTGTCTGCGCAGCAACCGAAAAGTTTGCGTTTGGGCGCTTTTCGTCCGAGGCACCACCGTCGATCTACGTGGCCTATGCGGACGGTTCGGAAGCCGTACGCGTCGCAGACGGATATGCTCCAGCCTGGTCACCCAGCGGTGGCAGCCTCGCGTTCTCCTGGCTTGAGTGTGACTTCTATTACTACTACGGCTGCAACAAACGCGGCATCGTTACGCTCCGCTTACCGGGAGGCTTTGCAGTCCTGACGCAGGATACCACGGATGCTGATCCCGCCTGGCGTCCGGATGGCGGGGCGATTGCTTTTAGTCGTAACGGCGTGTTGCACATCGTCAACGCGGACGGTGGCTCTTTGCACCAGCTCATTTCTACCGCCGTGCCTGACTTGCGCCATGCTTCGCAGCCCGCGTGGTCTCCTGATGCAACCAAAATTGCGTTCGCGTGCGAGATCGATCAGGGCACGGAAGACATCTGTGTCGTCGCCGCCGATGGTACAGGCTTCGTTCGGCTGATGGCCGATGCTGCGCTTGACTGGCACCCCTCGTGGAGTCCCGATGGATCGAGAATAGCGTTCGTGACAACGGCCACCGGCTTCGCGGATAGCCAGATCGCTCTGATGAGTAGCGAGGGAGGCGCAATCACCCGCCTGACGGCTGGTACGAATCCGGCCTGGTCGCGCGACGGCACGAAGCTTCTTTTCGAGGGAGTCGCTTCGCGCGGAATCTTCATGCTGACCGTGAGCTCAGGCACAGTGGTCCGGCTCACTTCAGGGGACGACCACAATCCAGCCTGGCGGCCGTAAAGCAGCAAGGGAACCAAGAAAGCCGCTGTTAAATATGGACCAAGAAAGGCACAGCTCGTGCCTTTCTTGGTTTACTTCCTTTCGAGTTCGTCCGCCAACCTGTTCGCGTCGTAAATCTTCCTGAGCGCTTCACTGATCGAGCGGGTGCTGACATTGACCGTTCGTGGCGTATCGGTCCTGAAAAGGAATCGATTGGCCACATTCTCGATGTTCCCGTCGAACGTGATGCCCACGATCTCGCCCTTTCGATTCAGCACAGGGCTGCCCGAATTCCCTCCGATGATGTCGTTCGTGGAAACGAAGTCGTACGACGTAGTGAGATCGAGACGGCTTTTCCGCTCGAGCCACCGCGCCGGAAGATTCCACGGCTCTTTTCCGTCGAAAGCTGCAGAGCGGCCGTAGAGATCGTAGAACGTCGTCTTGTACGGCGCGAATGTGCCGTTGTTCGGGTAGCCTTTGATCACACCGTCAGAGATGCGAAGCGTGAATGTGGCGTCCGGTGGAAGCGCGGTGCCGTACGTGTCGAACAATGCCTGGCCGAGTAGCTCGGTGTTCGCGGTGATGATTGCGTTGAGGCGATCCGCACGCGCAAGCACTTCGCGATTGAGCGGATCGATCTGACGCGAAAATACAATCATCGGATCGGTCGATGCCGCAATTGCTGCTGCTCCCCCTTCAACGATCGAGCGCCTGAACGCGAGATCACCGACGCGAGTTCCGTTGACTAGCGCTGCTGCTGCCTGCTCGGGCGTTCGTCCTGCGAGCGCGGTGCGAAGAAATGGATCGTCCGGCGGCAGCTCACTCTGCGCCGCCTTGAAGTTTGCAATCAATGCCAGCCGCTCGTACGCGGTGTCGATCGGCTGCTCGCGCAGAAGCGATGCGCGAATCGTGTTTGCGAGATTGCCGCGGTAGGTCGCAAGACGGAGAGAATCAGGTTTGGCCGATTCTGCGTTGATGCGCACGAGCTGCCCGGCCATCGTCAGAAGACGCGAGCCTCCGAGCGCTGTTGACGGGCCGTAGCTCCGGTAGCGGCGCTGTGCATCGAAGGTGGCCAGCTCGCGCTGCGCTGCTGCAATTGCGCTGTATGTGTTTCCGAATTGCGCCTTGAGCTTCGGATCGGCAGCGATGCGCGCCTGGAACTCGCGCTCGAACACCATCTTCTTCGCCATGTACGCCGAGTCGATCAGGCCGGAGCGATAACCGGTTACGGCTTTTCGTGAGTTCTCGATGCCGAATACGTTGTTCTCGTAGCGTCGTCGAGCAGTCGGATCCTTAGCAGACACGTCGCGGTAGATCGCGAGAGCGCGCTCGTATCCGGCGAGCTGGGCGGGGTAGCCGACATCGCGCAGAAACTCCATCTGCGCCATCGTGTTGAGTCGTCCAGTGGATCCGGGATTCCCCACAATGAACACGACATCCCCATCGATCGGTCCTGCTGTGTTCCAAGGCAGGTAGCTCTCGGGCGTGTATGGCTTGTCGTTCACGTAAACGCGAACGAGGCCTACGTCGAGATCGTGTCGCGGGTACGTGAAGTTGTCGGGATCACCGCCGAACGCCGCGACCTGCTCTTCGGGAACGAACACGAGTCTCAAGTCGTCGAACCGTTTGTAGCGATAGATCGAATAGATCCCTCCCTGGTACAGCGACACCACCTGGCACGTGAGTTTTGTCTGCTGATCGCATTCGCTCTCGAGCTGACTGATGATCGCGATGCGCTGCTTCGCACGCTGCTCGGGTGTGCCTCCGGTCAGCGCCGCGCGTACGCGAGTAGTGACATCTTCGATTGATTCGAGCCGATCGACGTACAGTCCGTTGCACTTCTTCTCTTCGCGCATCGTCCGCGCAACGAATCCCGTCTCGATGTAATCCGTATCCTTCGGCGACGCCTCGGCCGTACAGTTTCGGACGCAATGATGATTGGTTGCGACCAGTCCGGTCGAAGTGACGAACGATGCCGAGCAGTTGGGGAGACGAACGGCGGCAAGTCGTACGCGGTCGAGCCACGCTTTGTCCGGAGCGAACCCGTACGTCTTGCGCCAGTAGTCGACCGGTGGCGCATCGAACGTCCACATCGTTCCGAATTCCGTTCGGTAGCCGATGGGTTGGAGCGTCACGGGTGCAGTGACGGCTGTCGTGACGGGTGGGGTCCCGCTCGAGGCCGGCGCCCGAACCGTGGCGGATGGGGCGCAGCCTGTCAGCAGGATCGCAGCGACTGCGATGAGTCGAATGGTGGATGTCATTGTCGGATCGAAGGAGGTGGATTCCTTACGAGAGGTTATTGTAGGAGCAAATTGTAGCCGAATGTCCGTAGCATGAGGAGTCCTTATGAGGCTGCATTCCCTTAGTCGCCTGGTCCGCGCCAGCACCCGCGTGTATCCGCTGGCGATGGTCGCCCTCATTGCGTGCGACTCGCCGACTGTTCCGGAAGGTCGTGGCACGCTGGTGATCACGACGTTCACGAGAGGGTTGGATTAT
>DATBRZ010000175.1:0-13767 GCA_036560025.1 Gemmatimonadaceae bacterium
GAGAGCGTAGGTGCCGCCGTGATTCGTGATGTCCCGGCAGTTCGCACTGATTATCTGGCGATAGTGAATACGACGAACTTCCAGCGCGAGAACCCGGTGAAGGAAGGATTTGCGGCAATCGTTGCGGCTCGCGTTGGCGCCACGCGCCTGATCGACAACACCATTCTCGGAGCCGATGGTCAAGACTGACCAGAACGGACTTCCGACCTGGGCGTGCGTCGGCGAAAAGCGGCTGGCGCACATCGAGCGCGTCACGTCGTTGCTGCGCGCCTGGGGCGCGGCAATGCGGCTCCCGGCAGAGGAAGCGCGTGGCTGGCTCGACGCCGGTGCCTGGCACGACTCCTTGCGCGACGCACCCGACAAGGACCTGCGCCGCATCACGGGTGACTACGACTCGCCGATCGGTCTTCTGCATGGCCCCGCAGCCGCGATCCGTCTCGAGAAAGACGGAGAAAAGCGAAAGGATGTATTAAGCGCCATTCGCTACCACACGGTTGGATCACCTGACTGGGGGCGAACCGGCAAAGCGCTCTACATGGCGGATTATCTGGAGCCAGGTCGCAAGTTTCTGCACGAAGATCGATTCTTTCTCGCCGGCCAGGTTCCCCACGCGTTCGACGAAGTGTTTCGACAGGTCGTTCGCTTCCGACTCGACTGGTCCGTTCGAGAAGGGAACCGGATCTTCCCCGAAACGGTCGCACTCTGGAATAGCTTGCGGTGAAGGTGGGGCGCTGGATCCTGCTCGCCCTCGTCATCGGCGGGGCAGCGGTCTATGGCGCTCGTCGCTTCGAGAAAGCCCGCGCAGTGGAAAAAACGAAGCGCGACGCCGCTCTACCCGCGCGACTTGCACCGCCCGGCGTTCGCATAAAGGTCGAAGTGCTGAACGCTACGTCGACGCGCGGTTTGGCCCGGCGGGCCACGATGTTCCTCCGTGACCGCGGATTCGACGTCGTGGCGAGCGGAACGTCACGCGAGCAGCGCGGCGAAACGCTCGTCATCGATCGGTCGAATCATCCGGAATGGGCGCGTCTCGTTGCCGAAGCGATGTCAGCTCCGGTCGAGAGCCACCCGGACAGCTCACGCTACCTGGATGTCACCGTGCTTATCGGCGCGAACTGGCGTCCGCCTGCGAGGCCGTTCTACCCGTAACTGACCGCACGCCGCGGAAATGTCCTGACCGCGACTCTTCCGGATCGCAACTTCAACCCCTTTCCTCCGAAGCGATCGCGCGAAAGCGGCAATCTCCGACGGAGTGGTCGGAACGAAATTGCCTGCTCCGCCGGGATGCAGCGGAATCAGATTGACGAATGCACCGCAGCGGTGCGCGAGCTCAGCGAGCTGCGATACCTGAGCCGGGCCATCGTTGACTCCGCGCAGCAGCACGTATTCGAACGTGACGCGACGCACGAATGATCTCGCGGCTTCGATCACGTCCGCGAGCGAATATTTCGTGTTGATCGGCATGAGACTCTGTCGCAGGGCGTCGTCCGGCGCGTGAATCGAGATCGCCAGCCTGAACTGCTCCGGCCGCTTGGACAGCGCGATTATTCCCGGAAGAACGCCCACTGTCGACACAGTGATATGACGGGCGCCTATGCCGATTCCCTTTTCGGAATTGAGAATCGTCAGAGTCGGGTCGACCGCCTTCCAGTTCATCAGAGGCTCGCCCATTCCCATGAAGACGATGTTCGTCGGCTTCCTGCCGGTCAGAAGCATCACCTCTCGGACCTGACCCGCTATCTCATGCGCGCTGAGATTCCTCGAGAATCCCATCGCCCCGGTGGCGCAAAAGGAACACTGAAGCGCACATCCGGCCTGTGACGAAATGCAAAGCGTGAGGCGGGATCCTTCGGGAATCGAAACGGTCTCGATGTGCTCGCCGTCGTGAAGACGAAACAGGAATTTTTCAGTTCCGTCCGTGGAAAGTTGACGCGCTGCGGCATGAAGTCGCGGCATCTGGAACTCGTCCGACAGCTGCCTTCTAAAACCGGCCGGCAGCTCCAGCATCGACGCGAAATCGGGGCGCGGATTCTTCCACAGGTGATGCAGAACCTGCGAGCCGCGAAAGGCCTTTTCGCCCGTCCTGACTGCAAAATCGCGAAGCTCCCGCTCGGCCTCTTCCGGCACCAGGTCGAGGAGGTTACGGGGCTCATTAAGTGCTTCGAGCGTCACTTTCGATCCTTCCACCAACTAATTGTCATGACTAAGTTTAACGCGTTGATCTCACGTCCTCGACCCGCCCTTTCAGCATTGGTCGCTGCACGTCTAAGCGGCCCCACGCGCCCCTATTGAATCCCACCGTCGGCGCGTCACGTCACGCGACTGAGCTTAGAACCGATCTAGCTGGTGCCCTGAGGCCCGAGCACGCCGGAAGCCGCGTGACAGTCGCCGGCTGGATTCACCGTACGAGAAACCTTGGCGGAATCGTGTTCGTGGATCTTCGCGACCGCGCCGGAATCGTTCAGGTGTCCTTCGATCCCAAGTGGACGCCACCTGATGTAATCGCGGCGGCAGGTGGGCTCGGACAAGAGACAGTTGTCGCCATCGATGGCGAAGTGGGTCTCCGGCCTGAGGAAGTGCGCAACCCCGAGATGGCGACGGGAGATATCGAGGTTCGCGCCTCCGCGTTGCGCGTGATCGGCCCGGCGGATACTCCACAGATTCCAGTCGCGAGAGGCAAGGGAGAAAAGCTCCCCGCAGAAGAGCTGAGACTGCGCCATCGGCACCTCGACCTGAGGCGTCCCGAGCTCCAGGCGAACATCATGCTTCGACACCGTCTTCAGCAGACGACACGCCGCTTTCTCGACGAGCATGGATTTCTGGAGATCGAGACGCCGATCCTGACTAAGCCTACGCCCGAAGGCGCGCGCGATTATCTCGTGCCCAGCAGAGTGCATGCAGGGGAGTTCTATGCGCTTCCGCAGTCGCCTCAGCTCTACAAGCAGCTGCTGATGGTCTCGGGATTCGATCGATACTTCCAGATTGCACGCTGCTTCCGCGATGAAGACTTGCGCGCGGATCGGCAACCTGAATTCACGCAAATCGATATCGAGGCGTCGTTCGTCGGTCGCGAGGACGTCATGAAACTCACGGAAGGTCTGCTGTCCGCGCTTATCGCTGACGCGCAGAAGGAACCTCCCAAAACATTCGCGCGTCTTTCGTATGCCGAGGCGATGGAACGCTATGGATGCGACCGACCGGACACGCGGTATGACCTCGCGATTGCCGATTTTACCGACGCATTTCGCGGTGCGGATTTCGGAATCACGCGAAGCGCCATCGAGGCGGGTGGAAGGGTTCGCGGTATTCGCGCTCCCGGCGGCGGCTTGCTCTCGCGAAAGCAGGTCGATGCAATCGAAGCAGTCGCGAAATCAGCGGGTGCTTCAGGCTTGCTGCGACTCAAGCGAACGAGCGCAGGTCTCGAAGGACCTGTAGCGAAGTATCTCGGCGATGCCGCCACGGAGCACCTCGCCCTTTCCGAAGGCGATCTATGCCTCATGGTTGCAGGCGGCGACGGAACGAGCAACCCGGCCCTCGATAGGGTTCGTCAGGAATTGGCTCGCACTCTCGGTGTTACCGAGGGAAAGAGTGATTCGCTCGTCTGGATCACGGACTTCCCGCTGCTTGCACGGGATTCATCAACAGGTCAGCTCACTTCCGTCCATCATCCATTTACGTCGCCGCATCCGGACGACATCGACTTCCTGGAGGAGCGACCTGATGACGTCCGCGCACTTGCCTACGACGTTGTGATGAATGGTACGGAGCTTGGAGGCGGAAGTATCCGCATCAACGATCCGCGGCTTCAGCGGCGCGTCTTTGCGCTGCTTGGAATCGACGACGCAGAAGCCGACAGGAGATTCGGATTTCTCCTCGAAGGGCTTCGCGCGGGCGCACCGCCTCACGGCGGGATCGCATTCGGATTCGATCGCATCGTCATGCTTCTCGCCGGTGCGCAATCATTGCGCGACGTAATTGCGTTTCCGAAGACAACGGCAGCTCGCGCTTTGTTCGAAGGTGCGCCAAGCCCCGTCACCAACGAGGAGCTCGCCGAGCTGCACATATCATCCAGCACCGAGGTTTCGTGAGCGAAGATCCCGTAGTAAAGCGTCTTTCGGCCGAGGGCGCGGACATGTTGACGCTTGCCGGCGTGAACGATGAGAACCTGATCGAGCTGGCCAAGCAAAGCGGCGCCAAGATCGCGTTGCGCGGCGACACACTGACGATCACCGGAGCGCAGGAAGCAGTTGCTCGCGCCGCGCCGATTGCTCAGCGAATGATCGACACCGCGAAGCAGGAGATGCCGCTCACCGCTGATGACGTGTTGCGCATGAGCATCGACACGGCGCGCGATGGAAACGGCGCCGACGACGCGATGCGAATCGTGCTACCCGGCGTTCGGAAGGTCATTCAGCCCAAGACGAGCGGTCAGGCCGAGTATCTGAGACTGATCGCTGATAACGACATAGTTGTCAGTATCGGACCCGCCGGAACGGGCAAGACTTATCTCGCTGTTGCCGCGGCCGTCGACGCGCTGTCGAGGAAGCGCGTGCGACGGATCATTCTGGCGCGGCCCGCGGTGGAGGCGGGCGAGAGTCTTGGATTCCTTCCAGGCGATCTTCAGGCGAAGGTCGATCCGTATCTTCGTCCGCTCTACGACGCTCTCGAGGACATGATGCCGCACGAGCGCGTGCAAAAATCGCTCGAGACGCGGACGATCGAGATCGCGCCGCTGGCGTACATGCGCGGGAGAACTCTCGCTGACGCATTCGTTATTCTCGACGAAGCGCAGAACGCGACCAACGCGCAAATGAAGATGTTCCTCACTCGACTCGGCGTGAACTCGAAGACTGTGATTACCGGTGACAAAACGCAGATTGATCTTCCGCGCCGCGAGGAATCAGGACTGGTGCAGATCGAGCGAATTCTGCCTGGGATCGACGGCATCGGTTTTCAGTACCTGACCGACGCGGACGTCGTTCGTCATCGGCTGGTCCGCGAGATCATCAAGGCATACGCCGACGACGCTGGCAACTAGCCGCGGCACGTTAGCAGGCGGGATCAGCGTGGACGTTTCGACGACGCTCGCACGTCTACCACTTCCAAAATCACGCGTCAGGGCGCTCGTTACACGAGCGCTGGAGTTGGAAAGAATCCGGAACGCTTTGGTGTCAGTGACTTTTCTTGGCCCCCGGGCGATGGCTAACCTCAACTCGTCGTATCTTGGCCAGCGAGGTCCGACCGATGTGATAACATTTTCATTCGACCGTGAATCTCCGCAGTTGCCTGTCGTTGGTGACATTTATGTGTGTTCGAGCGTCGCAGCCGCAAATGCGAAGCGTCTGCGCATTTCTCTCCGAGAGGAGCTGAGTCGTCTCGTGGTACACGGAACGCTTCATCTCGCCGGGCTGGATCATCCCGACGATGACACACGCACGAGCTCTCCCATGTGGCGAAAGCAGGAGCGGATAGTTGACCGCGATCGCTGAGCGCACGATCGCAGACTTCAGAGGCGGCAAGCCGGCGGCGCTCGCGCGCGCCGTCAGCATTGTCGAGAATCGCCGCGACGGCTCCGACAAGCTGCTGGCAGATCTGCACTCTTCGATCGGTCGAGCACGACGAATCGGGGTGACCGGTCCGCCCGGTGCGGGTAAGAGCACGATTACCGCTCTTCTCGCGCGCGAGTATAGAGCGTTGGGGCATAAGGTTGGAATCGTCTGTGTCGATCCGACTTCTCCTTTCACGGGCGGCGCGCTTCTTGGCGATCGAGTGCGCATGGAAAGCGTCGCGCTCGATGAGGGAGTTTTCATCAGATCGATGGCCACACGCGGCTCGTTAGGAGGATTGGCGTCGACAACGCGCGAGGTCGCGGACGTGCTCGACGCATTCGGATTCGATCGAATTCTGCTGGAGACCGTTGGAGTCGGACAGTCGGAGCTGGATATCGCGAGAACGGCCGATTCGACTGTCGTCGTGCTCGTGCCGGAATCCGGGGATTCGATTCAGACGCTCAAAGCCGGCGTCATGGAAATCGCGGACGTGTTCGTGGTCAACAAATCGGATCGGCCCGGCGCTGACCGACTCCGAAATGACATCGAGCTCATGCTTGGGCTACGCCGCGGCACATCCTATTCCAGCGTTCCTGCTCATCACGGTGTCGATCTCAAGCGAATCGGCAATCCCGCGAGAGAAGCGCGTGAAGCAGCGCGAAAGGCAAGCGCCAACGAATGGACCCCGCCGGTATTGCGCGCAGTGGCAGCGCAGGGAGAGGGGATAAGCGAGATCATGGAGTCTCTGGACCGGCACTTCCACTATCTTGAATCGAGTGGCGAGCTGCGCGAGCGACGCCGTCGTGGACTCTCTGAGCGAGTGACGGATGCGGTGGAGCGGCGTATGCATGGTCGCCTGTGGCGAAACCAGGACGTCAACATGTGGCTCGCCGGCCGAATTCCCGATGTGGAAAGCGCGGCGTCGACGCCGTACGCGGTCGCGGACGAGCTGCTGAGCCGTTTTGGACAACTGGTAACACGGGCGGACGATTGACATCGACACGATCCGAGCGGGATAACGCAGTTTTGACCGACCTCGACGAAGCAAAGCGCGAGAACGAGACATTGCGCCGGGAAGTCGAGGAGTGGCGACGCCGTTACGACGCCGCGCCCAAGCGCGACATCGCGTTTACCAACTCTGAGAAAGAAGTCGAGCCGCTATACACCGAGCTCGATGCCCCCGACGATGATGCAAAGCTCGGAGTACCGGGATCGTTCCCGTACACGCGCGGGATTCATCCGACCGGGTACCGCGGGAAGTTGTGGACGATGCGTCAGTTCGCCGGATTCGGCAGCGCGCACGACACGAACGCCCGCTACAAGTTCCTCCTCGCGCATGGGCAAACGGGGCTGTCCGTAGCGTTCGATTTCCCCACGCTGATGGGTTACGACTCGGACCATCCGCGCTCACTCGGCGAGGTTGGCAAATGTGGCGTCGCAATCTCGAGTCTCGCAGACATGGAGATGCTTTTCGACGGGATACCTCTAGACCAGGTGTCCACGTCGATGACCATCAACGGTCCAGCGGTCATTCTGTACTGCTTCTACATCGCAGCAGCGGAAAAACAGGGCGTCGATCCATCGAAGCTTCGCGGAACGATTCAGAACGACATCCTGAAGGAATACATGGCGCAGCATGCCTGGTGCTTCCCCGTCGAGCCGGCGCTGCGTCTGATCGTTGATTGCTTCGAGTGGTCCGCCCGCCACGTTCCACAGTGGAACACGATATCGATCTCCGGCTACCACATTCGCGAAGCCGGCGCCACCGCGGCGCAGGAGCTCGCATTCACGCTCGCGGATGGATTCACCTATGTCGAGCGTGGAATCGCTCGCGGACTCGATGTCGACAGCTTTGCTCCACGCCTGTCGTTTTTCTGGGACATCCATAACGACTTCTTCGAGGAAATCGCAAAGCTTCGTGCCGCGCGGCGCATCTGGGCGCGCCACATGCGCGATCGCTATGGAGCAAAGGATCCGCGCTCACTCGTGATGCGCTTTCACTCGCAGACCGCCGGTGTAACGCTCACTGCGCAGCAGCCGATGAACAACATCGTTCGCGTCGCGTATCAGGCGATGGCGGCGGTGCTGGGTGGAACGCAATCGCTACACACGAACTCTATGGACGAGACGCTCGCGCTTCCGACTGAAGAGTCGGTGCAGGTCGCGCTCCGTACGCAACAGATCCTCGCCTACGAGACCGGCGCAGCCAACGTCATCGATCCGCTCGGCGGATCGTATTACATAGAGGCTCTCACCGATCAGCTCGAGGAAGAAGCTGAAGACCTGTTCCGCCAGATCGATGAGGTGGGTGGAGTTGTGCGCGGCCTCGAGACCGGATGGCTCCAGCGGAGAATCGCCGAATCCGCTGCGCGCCAGCAGTGGGAGATCGAGCAGCACCGCCGGGTGATCGTCGGAGTGAACGAGTTCGTGACGGATGAGCCGGAGCTCATGATTCCGCTGCTCAAGATCGGCGAAGACACGGAACAGGAGCAGCGAGAGCGACTCGCTTCGCTCCGCGCCAACCGCGATGGTGAGCTGGTGAACCGGCGACTTCAGGAGTTGCGCGATGCCGCCCGGGCGAACGAGAACATGATGCCGCACATCCTCGACGCCGCGAGAGCGTATTGCACTCTCTATGAGATTCGCGCCGCCATGGAGGATGTCTTCGGCGCGTACCGCGAGCCGGTTTTCTTCTGAGGGCTCGCCGGGAGTGGTGGGAGACATACTTCAACTCCCGCTACCTGCTCGAGTACGAGCCAATCTTTTCACCCGAGCGCGACCGGAAGGAAGTTGCACGTCTGGTGGAGCTGCTCGGTCTTGCAGCGGGATCGCGAGTGCTCGACGTCCCGTGCGGGCACGGCCGGCATTCCCATCTTCTTGCTGAAGCGGGCTTCAGCGTCGACGGGGTCGATTATTCCGAATCGCTTCTGAACGTCGCGCGGAGACGCGGAACCGGCAGTGGACTCCGCTATAATCGCCATGACATGCGAAGACTGCCGCGAGCTTGGACAGGTCGGTTCGACGCCGTGCTCAACTTGTTCACATCGTTTGGCTTCTTCGCTGATCCACAGGACGATGAGCGCGTAGTTGAGGAATTCTCTCGAGTCCTCGGCAAGGGAGGCCGTCTGATCTGGCACGGAGCTAGTCGCGACGGAGTGATGGCGCGATTTCTGAGCAAGGATTGGTGGGTGACAAGCGATCGCACATTCGTCGCACAGCACCGTTCCTTCGATCCACTTTCGGGAATTCTCGATGTCAAAGCTCGACACCGCGACAAATCGGGTCGTGAGAAATCGCGAAACCATCGGATTCGCCTTTACACGGCAACCCGTCTCGCGGAGCTATTCGCCGCTCACGCGATCGTCGTCGATCAGGCCTACTCCGGATTTACGCGTCGCGCGCTCAATCGACGGTCGACGCAAATGCTTCTCGTTGGCACCAGGCAATAGCTAACTTTGTCGCGCACATGAGACCAATCCGAGTTCTCGTAGCCAAGCCAGGGCTCGACGGACACGATCGCGGGGCCAAAGTCGTTGCAGCCGCGCTCCGCGACGCGGGCATGGAAGTGATATACACAGGCCTGCATCAGACGCCGGAGATGATCGCGACAGCCGCCGTGCAGGAGGATGTCGACGTGATCGGATTATCGATCCTGAGCGGCGCGCACATGACCCTCATTCCTCGTGTCAAAGAGCTCGTTAACGAGCAGGGTCGCGACGACATTCTCATCACTGGGGGCGGGATCATCCCGCGCGAGGACATGGAGACGCTCAAGGAACAAGGTGTTGGGCGGCTGTTCGGTCCCGGCACTCCCACCTCGGAGCTCGTCGACTACATCAAGGACTGGTTCGCGACTCGAGAGACGGCCGGCGCAGCGCAGACGGAGAGCTGAGTTGACTGCAACCTCCCGACTGCGCGAGCTGAGCAATGAGGTTCGCGCCCTGGAGGACCGGATTCGTCAAGGCGGCGGAGCTGCTCGCATCGAGAAGCTCCACAAGCAGGGGAAGCTTTCCGCCCGCGAGCGGGTCGATCGCCTTCGCGATCCCGAAACGCGTTTCATGGAGATTGGACTTCTCGTCGCGTACGATCAGTACGACGGACAGGCGCCTGCCGCCGGTGTCGTCACTGGAGTCGGAATCGTTCAAGGACGTGAGACCGTAATCGTCGCGAACGATCCAACGGTTAAGGCGGGATCGTGGTGGCCGGAAACAATCAAGAAGATTCTGAGAGCGCAGGAAATCGCGATGCGGAGCCGCGTTCCGATCGTTTATCTGGTCGACTCCGCCGGTGTGAACCTTCCGTACCAGGGAGGAGTGTTTCCCGGGCAATACGGCGCGGCGCGAATCTTCTACTACAACTCCATCATGCGGCGGTACCTGCACGTTCCGCAGATTGCCGCTGTGATGGGTCAGTGCGTAGCCGGCGGCGCATACCTCCCGGCATTGTCGGATCTGATTCTCATGGTGAAGGGAACTTCGTTCATGGGACTGGGAGGTCCCAACCTCGTGAAGGGCGCCACCGGCGAAACCATCGATGCGGAAACCTTGGGCGGCGCAGTCACACACACCGAGTTGAGCGGCGTTGCCCACTACGCCGTGGAAAACGACGATGAGTGCCTTGAAAAAATTCGCGAGCTGATCGACCGGCTGCCCGGCGCGCCGCAACCCGGGAAGGAACCCGATGCGTATGCAGTGCGATTTCAATTCACCGGCGAAGCTCCTGCGACGAAGCGAAAGTCGGCCGCCGGATCCAGCGCGAATAGGGGCGCCCTCGCGCTCTATGATCTCCTGCCCTCAGATCACCGCATGTCATACGACGTCTATCCCGTGCTTCAGGCGATCGTCGACAGCGGTGAGCTCGATGAGTTCCAGCAGGGAATTGCCGCGGAGATGATTTGCGCCGACGCGCGAATCGAGGGGATCCCAATCGGTCTTATCGCGAATCAGCGCGGACTGGTCAGGTCGAAACGCAAAGGCGAGAAGCCGCGGTTCGGTGGCATCATCTATACGGAAAGTGCGGAGAAAGTCGCGTACTTCATCGAGCGCTGCGACAGACAGCGCATTCCTCTCCTTTTCGTTCAGGACGTGTCCGGATTCATGGTTGGTCCGGAGGCCGAGCAGGAGGGAATCATTCGCGCGGGTGCGCGATTTGTCGAAGCAATGGCGACCGCGCTCGTGCCCAAGATCGTGCTCACGATCAATCACGCCTCGGGCGCGGGTTACTACGCGATGGCCGGTCAGGGCTTCGATCCTGATTTCATCTTCAGCTGGCCAACCGGAAGAATGGCGGTGATGGAAGGGGAGTCGGCAGTGCAAGCTGTGCACGGACCCAGCCTCGACGCGGCGAAAGCAAAAGGAAGAACGCCATCCGCTGACGTCAACGCGCAAGTGGACGCGATGCGCGCTGATTACGAGCACCAGCTCGATGCGCGTTATGCGGCGGCGCGCGGGTTCGTCGACGCGATTGTCTATCCCGAAGACACGCGGGAAACAATCTCGATGGCGCTCAGGACGTCGCTCCATTATTCGGGCCCGCACCTGGGTCCATTCGTGCTCCCGCCGCATCTCGGCGAACCATGACCTCGAAGGTGGTGCGGGTCGCTGCAGGCCAGGGATTCTGGGGTGACTGGCTCGAGGCACCGCGACGACAGGTTGAGGGTGGCGACATCGATTACCTGATGCTCGACTACCTTGCCGAAGTCACGATGTCGATTCTTCAGAAGCAGAAAGAACGCGATCCGTCGCTCGGCTACGCTCGTGATTTCATCGGCGCCATCGAGAGCGTTCTGCCGGCAGTCACCACACGCGGTGTGAAGGTCATCGCGAACGCCGGCGGAGTAAATCCTCGTGCCTGCGCCGCTCAAGTGCGTGAGCTCGCGCGCAGCAGGGGCACGTCTGACAGAATCAGCATTGCGGTAGTGACCGGCGACGATCTGCTTGATCGCATTGATGACCTGATCAGCGGCGGCCACGCGCTCGCAAACATGGACTCGTCCGAGCCGCTCGACACTGTTCGCGACAAAGTCCTTTCAGCGAACGCCTACATCGGGTCGGTGCCGATTGTCGAGGGATTGTCTCGCGGTGCGAACGTGGTGATTACCGGGCGATCCACTGATACGGCTCTCACGATGGCTCCGCTCAGACATGAGTTCGGGTGGGGCGCAACTGAATGGAACAAGCTCGCGGCTGGCATCGTCGCCGGACACATCATCGAATGCGGTGCGCAGTGTTCGGGAGGGAATTGCCTGCTCGACTGGAAGAAGATTCCGAATCTGGCTGACGTTGGCTACCCGATCGTGGAAGGACGTACCGACGGATCCTTCACGGTGACGAAACATCCCGGAACCGGCGGGGTGGTCAGCATTCCGTCCGTCAGCGAACAGCTGGTTTACGAGATGGGGAATCCGCGTGAGTACATCACACCGGATGTCGTCGCCGACTTCACAACGATCCGATTGAAGCAGGACGGAACGGATCGCGTCTCGGTCAGCGGAATCGAAGGACGCCCGCCGACCGGAATGCTGAAAGTCTCGATTGCATATCGAGCCGGATACAAGGCAATCGGCACTCTCGTTTATTCCTGGCCCGAAGCGCTCGATAAAGCGCGCGCCGCTGATCGCATAATTCGAGAAAGGCTGGACCGACTGGGACTGCGGTTTGATCGAGTCCTTACTGAATTCGTCGGCGCATCAGCGACGCATGGGCCACTCGCCGAGTGCACCGGGTCGCATGATTATCCTGAAGTGCAGCTGCGGATCGGCGTGCGCAGCAACGATCAGCCCGCTGTCGAACGGTTTACGCGCGAGCTTGCGCCTCTCGTTCTCAACGGGCCGCCGAGTGTCACTGGTTTCGCCGGCGGGAGGCCGAAAGTCGAGGAGATAGTGGCGTACTGGCCCGCGCTCATCGACAAGAGCGTGGTAACTCCTGTGGTCGAGATGATGTGATGCAGGTGAGACTTCTCGACATCGCGCACGCGCGATCGGGCGATAAGGGTGACACGGCAAACGTTGGTGTCATCGCGATAAGACCCGAGTGGTATCCGGTGCTCGATCGATATGTGACGCGCGACAGAGTGGCCGAGCATTTCGGAAGTATGATTGAAGGCCCTGTGGAGCGGTACGAGCTTCCCAACCTGAATGCGCTCAATTTTCTCCTGCACGGAGCGCTCGATGGAGGAGGAACCCTGTCGCTCAAGACCGACGCGCAGGGTAAGGTTTTTTCGACAGCGTTGTTGAGAATGGTTCTGGATGTCCCTAATGAAGAGGGACGCCATCTCGGTCTGCCAGCATTCGAGAAGCCCGCATGACGCCGATTACCACCGCGAAGTTGATCCTCGCCCTGTCCGCGGCGATTCTGCTCGGGCTGGGCATCCGATCTGATGATTCGGCGCTGCGCTGGGCCGGAATCGCATTTCTTGCAGCAGCAGTTGTGTTGAGGTTCATACGCCCCCGTGGAGACAATCGATGAAGACAATGGAGAGCGCGCAGCGCGCGGATCCATCACAGCTCGACGCACCGGCGGTCAATCCTGCCGCCGCTCCCGTCGTGTACTTCGATGGAAGGTTCGCGCTCAAAGACGAGGTTAGAGTCTCACCTGACGATCGCGGCTTCCTGCTTGGCGATGGTGTCTATGAGGTCGCAGCCGCGTACGATGGAAATTTCGTCGCGCTCGATCGTCACCTCGACCGGCTCAGCCGAAGCCTCGCGGAGTCCCGCATCGATGACTCGGTCACGGAGCCGCTCGAGACTGTGTTCCAGGAGCTGCTCGAGAGGAACGGACTCGCTGCAAACGGCAAGGCGATGGTGTACCTGCAGATCACGCGCGGGGTAGCGCCGCGGACTCATGCATTTCCGAAAACGCCGGTAAAGCCGACTGTCTACGCTTTCGCTGCGCCGTTCCCCGACATGGGAGACCTCGACGCGGGTGTCGGTGTAATCATGCGTCCGGACCGCCGATGGCTGAGATGCGACATCAAGTCGATCTCGCTGATGGCGAACTGTCTCGCGAATCAGGAGGCTAAGGAGTCGGGCGCTTTCGAGGCGATACTCGTTCGCGACGGGATCGCGCTCGAGGGAACGCACACGAGCTTTTTCGCAGTGATCGATGACAGAGTTGTCACCGCACCACTGTCGCCGCTCATTCTACCCGGAATAACTCGCGAAATAGTTCTGGAGCTGTGCCGATCGCACGACATTGCGATGTCGGAGGAGCCGATCCCG
>DATBRZ010000176.1:0-1630 GCA_036560025.1 Gemmatimonadaceae bacterium
GCTCTGATGCATCGGGGCGAAATGAGATCTACGCACGATCCTTTCCCGATCCCGCGGCGCGTGTCCAGATCTCTTCAGAAGGAGGGAGAGAGCCCGTCTGGTCCGCCGACGGCTCACGAATCTTTTATCGCTCGGCAAACAGGCTGATGTCCGCAAAGTTGGCGACGACGCCGACTTTACGTGTTGTCTCCCGCGACACCGTCGTGAAGGACATTACTCGAATGGTGACCGGACAGATTGTCGGTAATTACGACGTGGCGAAGGACGGCCGGATCATTGGACTGATCACGAGCAGGGAAGACTATCAATTGATCGTCGTTCCGAACTGGCTGCCGGAGCTCCAGCAGCGCCTCAAGGCGAGCAGGAGGTCGGCCCGTTAGATATACTTTTAGTCCCCCAACATCCTCCTGTGCCCCAGTCACCTTCGATCGCCGAGTCCACCGTTTTTGGTGACCACTACCTTATAGAAGAAGAGGTAGGGCGCGGTGGCATGGCTACCGTGTACCGGGCGCAGGACACGCGACACGATCGACCCGTCGCGCTGAAGGTTCTCAATCGTGAAATCGCGGCCATGCTCGGCACCGAGCGGTTCTTCCAGGAGATCCGGCTCGCCGCGAGACTCAACCATCCGCACATCATCCCGCTCCACGACTCCGGAGAGGCCGGCGGAACACTCTACTACGTGATGCCCTTCATCGAAGGCGCGAGTCTTCGCGATCGGCTCAATCGAATGGGACGGCTTCCCGCCGACGAAGCAGTCGACCTCGCGCGACAGATTGCGAGCGCTCTCGACTACGCTCATCGCGCGGGAATTGTCCACCGCGATATCAAGCCTGAGAACATCATGTTGTACGAGGGCGAAGCGCTCGTCGCGGATTTCGGAATCGCCAAGGCCGTGTCTGCCGCGGGGGGAGCGAACTTTACTCAAACCGGACTCGCGATCGGGACGCCCGCTTACATGAGTCCGGAGCAGGCCGCCGGTGAGACTGAGCTCGATGGCCGTAGCGACGAGTACAGTCTGGCGTGCGTGTTGTACGAGATGTTGACGGGTGATCCACCCTTCACCGCATCATCGCCGCAAGCCCTCATCGCCAAGCGATTCACCGATACTCCGCGGCCGGTCAACGCGGTGATTCCCTCGATTCCGGAAAACGTCACGCAGGCTGTTCGGCGCGCTCTTTCGAGGGAAGCTAAGAATCGATTTTCCGGTACCGCTGAATTCTCGGCTGCATTGGAATCGAAGCAGCCGGGCGCGACCGGTAACGAAAAGCCGTCGATTGCCGTTCTGCCGTTCAGCAACATGAGCACCGATCCGGAGAACGAGTTCTTCAGTGATGGAATCGCCGAGGAGATCATCAACGCCCTCACGAAGGTTCAGGCGCTCGAGGTTGTGTCGCGAACGTCGGCATTCGCGTTCAAGGGCAAGAATCTCGATATGCGCGAGATCGGCCGGCAGCTTGGCGCACGAACGCTGCTTGAGGGAAGCGTAAGAAAGGCGGGCACTCGGCTGCGTGTCACTGCGCAGGTGATCGACGTCGAGACAGGATACCATCTCTGGTCCGAGCGGTTCGACCGCGAGCTGACTGATGTGTTCGCGATCCAGGACGAGATTGCGGAGAACATCGTCAAG
>DATBRZ010000177.1:0-11275 GCA_036560025.1 Gemmatimonadaceae bacterium
CTCTACGGTATGGTCGCCCATGTGTCCGATACGGAAGCTCTTCGACTTTAGCTTCCCATAGCCTGTGCCGATCGTGATCTGCTCCTCACTCAGCTTTCGATGCAGATCTTCCACCTTGACTCCATCGGGAACCTCGATCGCACTAACCGTCGGGGACCGGCCTCGCTCACTCGCGATGACTCTCAACCTCTGTCGCTCCGCCCAGCCAATTACCTCGCGCTGCATGGCTGCATGCCGCGCCCAGCGATTCTCGATTCCTTCCTCGAGTATGTAGTCGAGCTGCGCGTCGAGAGCGTAGTAGAGCGAGATGGCCGGCGTGTTCGGCGTCTGGTTCTTCTTTACCAGCTCCTCGTACTCGATCAGATCGAAATAGACTCCGCGATTTGGATTCCGGCGTCCATGCTCGAGATACTTTTCTGAAGCGACGGCGAATGCGAGTCCGGGCGGAAGCGCGAAAGCTTTCTGGGATCCCGTGAGGACAAAGTCGAGTCCCCAGTCATCGAATCTCAGCTCGGCGCCTGCAACCGAGCTGACGCCATCGATGAGGCAGTAAACTCCAAGTCGATGCGCTGTGTCGGAGATCGCGCGAACATTATTTAATGCCCCCGTCGATGTCTCCGAATGGCCGACCGTAATAGCAGAGTACTTGCCGCCGGCGAGACGGCGCTCGAGCTCCTCAACGTCATGCACCTGTCCCCAATCGACGTCGTAGCGATCCGTCTCGCGCCCGCATGCCTTGGAGATGTTCGCGAACCGCTCGGAGAAGGCACCATTCACGAGTGAGAGAATTCTGCCCGGCGGAGCACAGCGTATCGCCGCCTCCATCATTCCCGTGCCTGACGACGTGCTGATGAACACCGGCCGCTGCGTAAGAAAAACCCTGGTCAACCGCTGTTGAATGCGTACGAACATCGCCTCGAACTCGTCACCGCGGTGGGAGATCATCGGCCGCGTCATTGCGGCAAGAATCTCCGGGCGAACCTCGGTAGGACCGGGCAGAAAGAAGCTTCCGAACGTCATGTCAGTATGCGCGTTACCAGGTCGGGAAAATTTCGGAGCTCGAAGTCCGCGAGATCGACGATTTCCTTGCGATTCACGACCCCCGTGAATGCGGCGAACGCATCGACGACAGGCTTCATCTCTGCGTCCGTAATCCCGTCTCCAACCGCCAGACTCGGCCGCTCGAGCTCGAGAGACGTCACCAGATTTCGCTTCCCGAATTGTCGAGCACAGGGATGACCATCGTAATAACCCGCGTACTCTCCGTTATCGTCGAATCGAAGCGGCACGGCGTGTACATCCCTCTCGGGTACGCCAAGGAACTGAGCGAACGCGAGAACGGCGGTTCGAATGCCGCCGCTCACTATCACCACGCGAGCTCCGCCCTTGTTCAGGGCGGCCACCGCATCCCGCGCACCGTCAGTCACTTTATCAATGTATGCCTGACCGAGGGCTGCAACTTCAGTTTCGGTCGGCCTGACGGCGTCGAGCCTCGCCGCGTAAATGCCTTCGAAAAGCAGCTCTCCCCTCATCGCGCGCTCGGTGACATCCGTGATTCGCGAGGCGACATCGGGTCCGCGCAGCGCGGCAAGCCATTCGATTCCTTCGATCCGCGACAGCGTCGAGTCGACGTCGAATATCACCGTTCGGTACGCTAGCCCCGTCACAGAATATTCCCCGGCGCGAGGATGCCGTTGGGATCCAGCTCCCGCTTCACTGCGCGCATTATCCCGATCTGCATCGCGTTCATCTGAAGTGGAAGCCACTTGCGTTTGATCTTTCCAATGCCGTGCTCGGCCGCAACAGTGCCCCCCATCCGCAGAACTTCTCGCAGCGTTTCCTCGACGACCTCCTCGATTCGTCGCAACTCGTCCGCGTCGCGCGCGATGAAATTCTGATGCGGATGACCGTTGCCGGCATGACCATATACAACCGCGCGCTCCACACCGTGTGCATCGGCAATTCTGTTGGCGATGTCGATTGCTTCAGCCAGTCGCCGGTACGGCACCGCCCAATCGGTCGAGACTTTCCTGCCGCCAACGTCCCGGCCGCGCGAGCCTCTCTCGTTCATCGCCGATGGAACTCGATGGCGAATTCGCCGTGCACGCCGTATCTCGGCGTCACTCGCAAAAACTCTGACGTCATCAAGAGCTCGAGATCGATCCGCCAACGCGAGCCACAGCTCGAGCGATTCGGGTGACTCGTCCTCGACGTACACCATTGCCGACGCGTCCTTTCCCCACCCTTCCTGGTCGTCCGCCTCGCGCCCGATCTTGAGCGCCAGCTCGCCAAAGAACTCGATGCACCGCGGGGAAACATCGGTCGATTCCCGCGCAGCAACAACGAACGCCAGGGCATCACCCTCCGAGCTGAATGGAATCATCAAACCTGTCACTTGTAGCGGCGCGGGAATCAGCGACAGTTCCGCCTCGACAATGATGCCGAGTGTTCCCTCGCTGCCGATGAACCAATCGATCGGATCGTGAGCGAACGCATAGCCGACTGTGTTCTTTTCGAGATCAGTGCGCCTCGGCTCGATCGTGTCGCCGTTAGCGAGCGCAACCTTCAGCGCGCGAACATGCCCGCGTGTCGCGCCGTACTTGTATGTGCGCGCACCCGAAGCATTGCACGCGATCGATCCGCCGATGGTGCACTCGTCCTCACTCGTCGGATCGGGCGCGAATGTCAGTCCCTCCTCGGCGACGGCTCGCTTGAGGTCGCCTACCATCACCCCCGGCTCGACGCGCGCGATTCTGCCGGCGATATCGATATCGATGATCCGATTCATTGACCGAAGCGAAAGCAGAACTCCCGCATCGACAATTGAGGCGGCGGTAGTGCTCGTTTGCCCGCCCGCCGGCGTCACCGGGCGCTTCGCCGCCGAAGAATCCGTCAAGAGCTCAGCGACTTCTTCGGCAGACCGGGGACGTGCAACCGCGTCGGGTATCATCCGGAGGCCCGATGCATCCGCCTCGAACGCCGCGCGGACGTCGGGATCCGTCTCGAGCTTCACGACCGCGCCGTTACTCCTGCCGGAAGCGAACTACGGTCGCGGATGAAACGTCGGGAAGCTTCAAGAGCGCCGATCGAACATCTTCAGTGACTTCTCCATCGACGGACACAGCCGCCAACGCCTGACCACCGCGGTCAAGTCGCGCCTGGTGATACTCGGCGATGTTCACTCCCGCCTCGCCCAGCAACGTTCCGACGTGACCAATTACTCCAGGGACGTCATTGTTCGTGAGAATGAGCAGCGTATCACGCGGTTGAACGTCTACGTGGAACGCCCCGATCCTAGTGATTCGCGATCCTACGCCCGCAACGGCAAGCTCCTGCATGCCGCCGCCGAGTCGCACTTCGATCAGTCCGGGCTCGCTTGCGGTTGCGGCATCGGTAAACGACAGCTCGATGCCGCGCGCCTCGGCGGCAGTCCGCGCGTTGATCAGATTGAGCCGCTCGTTCTCCATCACGCCTTCGAGAACTCCAACGGCTGCCGCTGCCAGCAGCGCCTCACGCACTCCGGCGAACTGACTTCCGCATCGGACGTCCACCCGACCCACTGCGCGCGCACCCTGCGACGCGAGTATTCCCCTCGCGACCGCAGCAGCGCGGCGCGTCAGACGCAGCGCAGGTTGTATCTCCTTCCATCGGCCGCTCTCGATCTCAGCGATGTTGAGCGATCGCGCGAGCTCTCCCTTGATCAGTGCATCACGAACCGCTGCACACGTGTCCACCGCCACATTTCGCTGCGCCTCCGCAGTCGAAGCTCCGATATGCGGCGTGAGAAAGAGATTCGGGACCTTTCGCAGCGGATGATCGGCTGGGAGCGGCTCTTTCGTGAATGCGTCGACTGCCGCCGCCATCACTTGTCCGTTTTGCAGCGCGTCAGCGAGCGCTTCCTCGTCGACAATCCCACCGCGGGCCATATTCACGACGATTGATTGAGGGCCGAGCAGCGAAAGCTCACGTCTGCCGATCAGTCGTCGTGTTTCTTCGGTGAGCGGGGTGTGAACCGTCAGGATGTCGGACTGCTGGATCAACGCGTCGAGCGACATGACTTGTTCGACGCGCAAGGTTTCAAACCGTGTTCGCGGTATGTACGGATCATACGCGCGAACCGTCATTCCAAAGGCGTGTGCGCGGGTTGCTACTTCCCCGCCGATTCGGCCAAGTCCCACGATTCCGAGCGACCGCCCCTTGAGCTCGCCGCCCAGCAGGCCTGAGCGGTCCCAGCGCCCTTCGCGCATCGAGGTCGTTGCGCGATCGACTCGCCGCAAGATTCCAAGCATCACCGCAAAGAACAGCTCGGCGACGGCAACGGTGTTTCCGGCAGGCGCATTGATTACGGCGACACCCAGCTCGGTCGCGACGTCCATCGCTACGTTGTCCACTCCGACGCCGGCCCGACCGACCACCTTGAGTTTCTTCGCAGCGCGGAGCAGCTCGGCTGAGATCTTCGTTGCACTCCGGCCTACGATGGCATCGTAGTCGCCGATTTTTGAGAGCAGCTCGCTTGCCGGCAAGGTCGGCGATTCATCAACGATGAGCGCCGGCTCCGCCGCGAGCAGCGCTACACCTTCGGGGTCAATCTCGTCAGTGACAAAAACGCGATAAGTCATGAGCGGGAAAGATGCACAGTCGAGGGAAATCTTGCCGTTTTCTTACCGCCCGGGGGATGCTCCTTTTCCACGATGCCCGCGTGAGCCGATCAGTGTGCGGTTGACAGCGCCAGGTTGAGCTCCTGCACGAGAATTTCCAGATCGCGCGGCTGCGTGTCGAAATGCGTGATGCACGTACGAACGAATGGCACATCGCCTCCGAGCAGAACGTCCGATATCCACGCGCGCCTGCGCTCCAGAACCAGCCGAACGATCTGCTTCGTGGTTATCGAGCCTTCGCGAATCCATGGATGGGTGAAGCAGACGAGTGGAAGTGGAGTGTCGTTCGCCATGATCCAGCCCGCTTCACCGAGCCGCTTCCTGAGCTCGTCACCCATTCTTACCTGATGTCGCAGCGAATTGCGCAGCCCTTCGACGCCGAGATTTGCGATCGTCATCAGCACCTTGAGACCGATGAACCGGCGCGACCACTGCATCGTCATCTGATACTGGTCGATCGTTCCAGCGTGCGGCTTCGGGACGTAGGAAGTATGAATGCCGAAGCTGCGCTCGACCGCCTGCGGGTGTCTGGTGAAGAACATGCCCGCGCCCATCGATACGGACAGCCATTTGTGTGCGTCCCATGTCACAGAGTCCGTGCGATCGAGTCCCGCGAATTGTTTGCTCAGCTCGGGAAGAATTACGCCAGAGCCGCCCCAGGCCGCGTCGGCATGAAGCCATAGCTTCTCGCGCTCGCAGACTTCCGCGATTTCCCCAACAGGATCGATCGCGCCGCACCCCGTAGTTCCGACGGTTGCAACAACGAGCACCGGAATGTCACCGGCTCGGCGGTCCGCATCGATCGCGGTCGCGAGCTGCTCACCTCTCATTCGATACGACGGATCGGCGGGAACGAAACGCACAGCCGAGTCGCCAATGCCGCACGCACGCGCGATCTTCACGAAGGAATGATGACTCTCGGATGACACATACATCCTCGGCTGCCCCGCCACCGCACGTGCCCCTCCATCGGCGAACCCGGGCAGCCGATCGACAAGTGCGGCAATCACCGCTGTGTGATTTGCTTCGCTTCCGCCTGAGGTGTAGTTCGCGTAGCAGCGATCGGGATCGTAGCCAAACTGGCGCATCAGCCAGTTCAGTGTGTGCCGCTCCATCTCGTTCGCTGCCGGTCCATGTGACCAGCCGCCGACCTGCGGGTTGTAGATCGCGGCGAGAGCATCTGCGACTACCGACGCAGAGTGCACCGTCGGATTGAACAGCCCGAAGTATCGAGGATGCGTCGAGTGAGTCGTCCAGCGGCGCAGCAAGTCACCGACTTCTCCGGCGAGATCCGCCAGGTCATGCGGCTCGTCGAACGGAAACGCCTCGGCTATAGCCGCGCGGACTTCGTCGGGCGGAGCGACAGGAACCGGCTCAACCTCATTGACTTCTACGTCGAGCCAGCGCGCTTGTACACGAACAGCGTCGAGCGCGCGCTCCAGATTACCATCTCCATTCTGCAGCATGTCGGACCCTAGTTGTCGAGTGGAACACCAGCTTCTGAATTCTTGCTTCCTGTCGCGACGCCGCCAAACATGTGTGGTTCGTGACTACGGATCGAGGACCCTGCGGTACCTATATTGCGGGCAGTTTTGCCAGAATCACGCAGCGAGGACCCGATGCCGGAAACAAAAAAGCTCGAACCCAATGAGCTGAAAGAATACTTCGACGCTTTCACCAAGAACTTTCTTCGACGCGAAGCCACCACGGTCGCCGATGTCGAAGTGACATCAATGGAACTTGGCGACCAGTTCGAAGCGGAAGGAGTTCAGTTGAACGCCGTGACCTTCGATCCCGATCGTAACGTGCTCGACATCGTCTTCGAAGCCGGCGATCATCGCGTTTTCCAGCCATCGGAGGTTTGGGTGGTCGAGGAGACCGATGGATTCGTACGTGCCATCGAAGTCATCCTCGCCGACGGTGCCATCGAGCTGATCAAGGTGAAGCGGGCGGCGCTGCAGCCACCGGACCTCGCGCGAAAGGACCGCCGCGCACCGGAGACAGGCCAGACGATCGGCGATCAACGTGAAGCTCGCCCCGACTAGTAGTGGGATAGCCAACGCAGGGCCCAATCGGAGGTACATATGGTAGGGAGCTACAACGGAAACTGGTGGGCGCTGGGACTCCGCGCGGCAAGCGCAATCATCTTCGGCGTGATTGCGCTTACAATGCCGGGTGCTGCCCTCGCGGCGATCGTGATCCTGTTCGGTGTTTACGCATTTGCCGACGGGATCTTCTCGATAATCGCGGCGTTCCGCGGAGTTCAGAGCGGAGACCGATGGGGTGCCATGCTCATCATGGGACTCGTAAGCATCGCGGCAGGCCTGGTCGCATTTCTTGCGCCGGGTATCGGAGCACTGGCTCTTGTCTACCTCGTCGCGGGGTGGGCGCTTATCACCGGCGCATTCGAGATCGCTGCCGCCATACGACTGCGAAAGATCATCGAAGGCGAGTGGATGCTGATCATCGGCGGGATTCTGTCGATCGTGCTGGCGATCCTCATCGCGGTTTTCCCTGGAGTGGGCGCCATCACGCTTGCGTTCTGGCTGGGAGCGTATGCGCTCGTCTATGGAATCGTGAATCTCGTGCTGGCCTTCAAAGTCAGGCGCTGGACTCACGCCCACGCGGTGACTTAGCGAGACAGGCTACATCCGCGTTGTCATTGGACGACGCGGGGCGACGAAGGCCATACCGATGGACGCGAGTAGCGCGAGCGACGCTCCGAACAGGAACGCCGCTCGTGCTCCGGAGTGATCCCAGATCGCGCCAAAGATGAGCGACGCGGGAAGTGCCCCGAGTCCGATCGCGAGATTGTACCAGCCAAACGCCGCCCCGCGCTTCAACCTCGGCACGAGATCAGCGACGAGCGCCTTTTCGGTACCCTCGGTCATCGCGTAGAACAAACCGTAGATCGCGAACAGCGCCCACGCGTGCCACTCAACTCGAGCGAGTGCGAAGCCGAGGTAC
Source organism: Gemmatimonadaceae bacterium (assembly GCA_036560025.1). Classification (GTDB taxonomy): domain Bacteria; phylum Gemmatimonadota; class Gemmatimonadetes; order Gemmatimonadales; family Gemmatimonadaceae; genus UBA4720. Next base: position 7,626 of record DATBRZ010000177.1, read on the forward strand.
ACGAGCGCGTAGAGCGTCCATCCGGCAATGATCAGCGGTTTTCGTCCGTACTTGTCCGATGCAGCTCCGCCCCACACTCCCGTCGCAGCCTTGACGAAGTTGAGCAGCGCCCATAGCACCGGCGCGAGCGCAACCGCGACGCCGAGCTGGTTTGCGCGCAGCAGGAGAAACGCGTCAGTCGAATTGCCGAGCGTGAAAAGAAGAATCACGAACAGGTAAGCCCAGAAGCGTCGACCAAGCCCGGCGTGCGTGTCGAGCTTCCCGTCCGTTGCATGAGGCGCTGCGTCACGCGGAGCCACCTCCCTCACCGCAACGATCAACACGATGAACGCGAGAATTCCGGGAATCGCGGCAAGCCAGAAAACATTCCTGAGGCCGAAGTGTCCCCACTTGAGCAGCGCGAATGCCACCAGCGGTCCGATGATTGCTCCCGCGTTGTCGGCCGCTGCGTGAAATCCAAAACTCCGCCCGCGATCTTCGGGCTTCGCCGAATCCGCGAGCAACGCGTCTCTCGGAGCAGTTCGAATTCCCTTCCCGACTCTGTCTCCGACACGAATCGCCAGCACCTGCGTGGCAGTCTGCGCAATCGCGACGAACGGCCGCACGAACGTCGCGATTCCATAGCCGAGCACGACGAGCGGTTTTCGTTTGTTGACTTTGTCGGACCACCATCCGCTCACCAGCTTTAGCAGTGCCGCCGTTGATTCGGCCGCTCCTTCGATGGCCCCGATGAAGCTCGCGTTCGCTCCGAGAACGCTGCTCAGGAAGAGGGGGAGCAGCGGATAGATCATTTCCGTCGCCGCGTCGGTGAGGAAGCTCACTCCACCGAGCGCGACTACATTCTTGTCGAGCCGCTTTAGGATGCCCTCACCTCGGAGTGATCGCCGACGGTCACCTGTCCGGTGAATCCCTCCAGTGTCGCTTCATCGCCGACGAGAGAGTTTACGAGCTTCGACCTGATGATCCGAGCTTTGGTGCCGACGATGGTGTGACTCAGCACCGATCCGTCGATCACGCTGCCGGCGCCGACTGAAACGTTCGGCCCGACTGTCGAGTTCAGAATCTTGACATTGTCTTCGATGTACACGGGATCCACGATCGTCGAGCCGTCGACTGATTCCGGCCGGCGTGCGTGTCCCTTGCTGAGCATCGTCTCGTTCGTCTCGAGCATCGTTTCGATCTTGCCGGCGTCGTACCAGCCGGCGACGTCGATCACGTGGATGCGCGCGCCTTTGTCGATCATGTACTGGAACGCATCGGTGAGGAAATACTCCCCGAGGTGCGGCGGTGATGCGAGCACGTGGTCGATTCCTTCGAATAACAACCTCCAGTTCCTGACGTAATACAGTCCGATGTTCGCTCGCTTCGACACCGGCGTCGTCGGCTTCTCGACGATTCGCGTCATGTCGCCGTTTTCGTCGCTTACAACGACGCCGAATCGCTGATAATCCTCCACTTCCTTCGTCCAGATGATTCCGTCGGCGTCTGTCCTATTGATCACGGAAAGATCAGCGTCGAAGATCGTGTCGACGAAGATGATCAGGACCGGCTGATCGACGTACTCGCGCGCGAGCGCAATCGCTCCCGCAGTTCCGTCCTGCACCTTCTGCTCGATGAACACCGATGGAATCTCGGGCAGCGCCTGTCGCGCGTACTCTTCGACTTTTTCCTTGAGATGACCGGTAACGTAGATCATTTGGTCGATTCCACCGAGCTTCCTCAGGTCATCGAGGATGTACGACATCACCGGCTTGCCGGCGACTTTGAGCATCGGCTTCGGCGTGACGTGTGTGTGCGGACGCAGCCGCGTGCCTTTGCCTGCAAGAGGAATGATGACTTTCATGGCGCGCTTGTTCCTTCGCGACCGTAGCGATCCTGAAGACGCACGACATCGTCGATCTCGCTCGTAGATACCTCGAGAATGTCGCAGTTGGTAATCGCTTCCATCTGGTGCACGGTTCCGGGACAGATCCTGAACGATTGACCGGGCTTCAACCGCACGTCATCGAGCTTCTCGCCGATCTTCACTCGATAGATGAGCTCTCCGTTCAGCAGATGAACGGTCTCGTCCTTTCTGTTGTGATACTGAACCGACAGCGCGTGTCCGGCGTTTATATGAAGGATCTTGCCGACGTAGCGGTCAGTGTGGGCCCAGATGGTCTCGTGGCCCCACGGTTTTGGGACAGTAACGATCTCAACCGGGCCGGAACCGGCAGTGGTTTCTGCTTTCGACATGGGGGAAAAATAACCCGGAACGGCAACGTCTTGAGGCATAAGTCTGCCCCGTCGGGGGCATGTTTCCTGCCTTTCTGTGAAGTAATGATCCTCGCGCCGAAGTACCTGCCTCGGCTCACTGCGACCGTGGGATTGTTCACGCGCTACGGTCTGCTCGACTTCGCGCGCTCGCAAGGATTGCTCAAGATCGAAGGAGTGCAATCCGACGGCGATGGCAAGCGCCCGCCGGCTCAGCCGGAGCCCGATGACAAGGCGGTAGCGTTCCGCGAGCGACTTGTCGAGCTGGGACCGGCGTACGTGAAGCTCGGTCAGGTGCTGTCGACGCGTCCCGATCTCATTCCTCCGCAATACATCCAGGCGCTTCAGCAGCTCCAGGACTCCGTCGAGCCGATGAATTTCGCGGATGTCGAGAGAACGATCGAAGAAGAGCTGCACGCGCGCACCAGCAAGCTCTTCGACTTCTTCGACTCACACGCCCTCGGCAGCGCGAGTCTCGGTCAGGTTCACGCGGCGCGTCTGCGCGATGGACGAGACGTCGTTGTGAAGGTGCAGCGTCAGAACATCCGCGAGCTGCTTGCTGACGACATCGAGTTTTTCCGCGAGCTTGCGAAGTTCTTCAGCGAGCGCACTGAGGCGGGTGAACGGCTCGACATGGTGGGCGTCGTGCAGCAGGTCGAGCGTGCGCTCGTGGATGAGCTGGATTATCGAACCGAGGCACGGAATGCAGCGCTCTTCAGAAGATCGCTCGCGAAGTTTCCGCACATCCTCATTCCACGCGTCATCGATGCATACACCACGCACAAGGTCCTGACTACCCAGCGCGTTCGCGGGGTGAAGATCAGCGAGATTCCGCCGATCACACGCATCGATCATGATTTCTCGGAGCTGGCCGAGGAGTTCGCCAAAGCATATCTGTATCAGATTGCCGGGCGGGGGCATTTCCATGCCGATCCGCATCCTGGAAACATCTTCATCGTTCTTCCGGGAAGAGAGAATCCGCGCACTCCCGCAGAGGAAAAGGCGGAGGATCGGCGGGAGGAAGAGCGGCCGGCGGTGACTCCCTTGTCGCGAACCGAGGTCGAGGCCCAGCGCGAGGCGCCGAGTGCACCTGATCCGGCTGAAGCCAAGCTCGCAATGATCGACTTCGGAATGACGGCACACCTCAGCAACCGGATGCGCGACAAGGTCGTGCAGCTCATTCTCGCAATGGCAGAGAATCAGGGAGACGAGGCCGCCGAGATCATGATCTCGATTGGTGAGCCGCTGGAGGGCTTCGACCGACAGGGGTATGCGCGGGATGTTGCCGGCGTCGTGGCGCAACATGCGGATCAGACAGTGACGGACAAGCCAGCAGGGTTACTGCTGTATGACATGATAAGTATCGGTTACCGATGCGGACTGCGTTTTCCGGCGGA
>DATBRZ010000178.1:0-4489 GCA_036560025.1 Gemmatimonadaceae bacterium
GAGATACGGTCGAGAGCGCGCATGCTATGGCAACGGTTCGGCACCGATGTTTCATCGCGTGCGATTTTGTCACCCGTACCAATGCTGTGCCAGATGACCTTACTTGGTATTACAAAGTACTTGACGAAACAGAACGCCGGCTCTATACTCTCGACCAGGAGCGGCAATGGAACTCGGAGACTCACAATGGATGCTCTCGTCGGCGGCGGAAACGCGATCCTGCTTCTTCTAACGATTCTCACGGTTGGCGCGCTCGGCGTTATCGGGTTCTTCGCACGCCGCCGAAACAATCGCGGGGTGGCACGCCTCGCCGTCGGCGTCGTGGGCGTGATTGCCATCGGCTATACCGCTCTCCTGCTCGTCGCTTCAACCACGAGTCACGAGCGCACGCTGGCTCGCGGTGAGGCAAAGTGGTTCTGCGGATTCTACCTCGACTGCCACCTGGGACTCTCAGTGGACGGCACTGAGACAGTGAAATCGATCATGTCTCCGCGAGGAGCAGTGTCTGCGGCCGGCACCTTTTATGTTGTGCGGCTGCGTCTCCACAACAGCGCTCGCAATCCGGCAATCAACATGACGCTCTATGAGCCGGTGGCGAAAATAGTCGACGCTGTCGGCCATGAATACACACGCTCGGCCGCAGGAGAGCAGGCGATTGCGTCCGCGTCCACGACGGCGAAACCCCTCCCCCGCGAGATGCAAGTGACTCACGAGCCGGCATATGCGACGATCGTGTTCGATCTTCCAACCGACATCCGCGAACCCCGCCTGCTGATTACCGACGGCTGGGTAGTTGACCGTGCGCTCGAGTTCGTTCTCATCAATGATGAGAACAGCATCCTTCATCGGAAAACTTTACTTGCTCTCGATGGAGTCGCGCAGGTCGGTCTTAACGAGTAGTTACTTGAACACCCCCGTATGCCGATGATCAGTCATCTGCTGCGAGCTCATCGCGGTTTTTGGCGATTGCAGTTCGAGCTCTCATGATCGCTGTATTGAAGCTACTCCGGTGAGCGGAAGTTCCACGAGCTTTCGCGCCGGCTGTGGATCTAGTGCCTGATACACCTGGATCCGGTCAATCACCGCGGGCGCCTTTATACGCATCGAAAGCAGCTCACGCTCTGCCGTCGGACTGAGGGTCGGATAAAGGCTGAGCGTGCAGTGCGGACTGAACGTGAACCGCGCTTGTCCGAATGGAAGACCGCTCGCGACCAGGCGGTCGTGAAATATTCTGAGCGGCCCATGCGGATCGAGCGGCACCACAATGATGTCGCTTTGCATGAACCTGAGCGGTGCGCCAAACGGGAGCACCATCGGCTGTGTAGTCGTTGTAATCGGCATGAGCCGCTCACGGAGCTCGTCGGAAGGGATGGATCCCGGGATTGGTCCGGCACCCGATGACCCTGCGATCGTGACGTGTGGCGGTTTGTATCGCGCGAGCTTCTGATCGTAACTCTGGTTGATCCGTTTTATTTCTTCCGCAGCTTCGCCCTTCAGCTCTGCAATAATGAAAATGCCGTTCAGCTGCACTGCTCAGCGTCTTGTGACAGCGAGTATCGGCGCCAGAGTGCGATCATTGCTGATCTGTACGCCCGCGCGCAGCAGCTTGCGATCAGCCCAGTTGTCGGGATGCGAGTGGGTGTACTTGAAAGTCTTGATTCCCACTATCGTACCGATCGCCCCTCCAATGAGTACATCGCTCGCCCAGTGATCGTTGGTGTACATGCGCGAGATACCGGTCAGGCCGGCTGCACCGTACACGATTGTCCCGATTGTCCATCGCGAATGCGGCCACCACCGTACTGTCTCACTCGAAACGACTGATGCAAGCGCGAACGCAGAAGCAGTATGGCCCGATGGCATCGATCGATAGCGATCGTCCTTGAGCCCGCGCATGAATCCGAAGTTCACTGAGTTGTCGATGTCCGCGAGCGGTCTCGCTCGTCCGACGACTGCCTTCACCAGACCTACTGACAGGTGCGTAAAAAGCTGCGCCTCAAACGCATGGAGCCCCAGCTGCTCAGTTCGGCGTTGCCCATCGACGCGGCCAATTGCGTACAACGCCGCTCCTGTCAGGAACGCGCCCGGATTTCCGAAAAGGCGAAAGCCCGTTGCACCCGCGTGGAGAATGCCGTTCGATTGCGGCCGCTGACCTCTCAGCTCATGCGCGATCCTTATGTCAAAGGGACGCACTACGGTTGCACCAGCCACGAAGCCACCGATGAGCAAAAGATCTCGAGCGGTGAACAACGACGAGCTTTCGCTGAGTGTATCCCGCGTTTGCCCAGTGCTCGTCGACGGAGCGATCAAGCACAGACAAATGAACAGCACGAACCCTTGCCTACGTCCAATCAAACGCTCATATCCTCCGGATGCTCAACATCGACCTCACTGGGCGCCGAGCACTCATCGCTGGCGTCGCTGATGATGGTGGTTATGGCTTCGCGATCGCCAAAGCACTAGCCGAAGCCGGTGCAACGATCTGCGTCGCAACGTGGCCACCTGCCCTCAACATCTTTCTCAACCTGCTCGAAAGAGGCAAGATGGACGCCTCTCGCCGCCTTTCTTCCGGGAAGCTCCTGGAGTTCGAGAAGATCTATCCGCTTGATGCGGCCTTCGACACGCTGGACGAAGCGCCCGAAGACATTCGCACTAATAAGAGATATCGCGATACCGGAGACTTCTCCATCTCCGGACTGGAGCAGCGCATCCGCTCTGATTTCGGCGACGCATCTCTCGACATTGTCGTGCACGCGCTTGCCAATGCGCCGGAAGTGAAGAAGCCTCTCCTCGAAACGAGTCGCGGCGGATACCTCTCGGCCATTGGTGTCAGCGCTTATTCGATGGTTTCGCTGATCGCTCGCCTCGGTCCGCTGATGAGACCAGGTGGATCTTTTCTTTCTCTCACGTACATGGCAAGCGAGCGTGTCATTCCGGGATACGGCGGCGGTATGTCATCGGCCAAAGCGGCGCTCGAGAGCGACACGCGTACTCTCGCATACGAAGCGGGTCGCAGGTTCGGCGTTCGCGTAAACACTATCTCCGCCGGTCCTTATGCCTCACGCGCGGCGAGCGCAATTGGAATAATCGAGAGGATGGTCGACTATTGTTCGCAGAATTCGCCGCTCACCGATCAGCTCACTGCGGAAGAAGTCGGGTTAGCCGGCGCATTCCTGTCCAGTCCGCTGGCAAGCGGAATCACGGCCACTACCGTTTACGTCGACAAGGGATACCACGCGATGGGAATGGCGACCGGTAGTCTTACCTCCGATTCGCCCGGACCTCTATAAGCGCTCGCGCAGAAACTCAGCGCTTGGTATCGGACAGAAGCGCTTTGACGCGCTTGAGCTCTTCACACGACAGTGGACCGGTAAGCGCGTAAACACTCCCCGTCTCCTGACCGGACCATCGAAGCGAGTTCATCGAAATCGGAGCAGCAGCTTTTTGCGCCGCGGGTGCAGGAGCAATTGTCGCCGGCAACACAGCCTTCAAGGACGGTGCGCCAGTCGTTCGTTGGACGCTGCTGACAGTTCCCTCCGGCGATACCTTGGCGGTGGTATCGGCCGAACATGTCACTGGTAGAGTCTCTTTTTTCTGTTTTTCCGCTGCCTGAAGCTTTGCACGCTCGTCTCGCCTAGCCACTCCAGCCGGAGCTGCTACCACTACCTCTTCGAGCCCCGTTGTTACCTGTTCCGTCAGAACTACCTGTACGCCGGGAGAAACCTCGTATGTCGTTCGCGGTCCCCAGCCGATTCTGCGGCGCTCGACGCTCACTACTCGAAGTGAATCGATCGCCACCGGAGCAGGTTGTACGAGCGCATTAGCCTTTGGAGCCGGCGCGTTTGCGACACCACCCGTTACTGCGACCGCAGCATTGAAGTGCTGTCTGGCGGCATCCGCCATGACTGGCTCCATCGCTCGACCCGCTTCGCTCTTTTCCAATAGCTCCTCACGCGACCTTGTCGCCGAAGCTGAGATGCGATCCGCGACAGCAGCAGGTTTTGTCGCTACGGCATCAACAGATTTTTTTGCTGCGATCTCAGGCTTTTCAGGTTCAGCGCTGGCGGCCCTGATGCGCACTGATTCTGAAGCGGCTGCCCCTGCCTGTGGCGGCACTCCGGTATCCGCGGCGACGGCCGCAGCAGGCAGCGCGTTTCTGGAAGCCACGATCTGCTTCTGTTGCCCGCCCTGAATAAGAACGAGTGTTGTTCCCGCGACCAAAAGCACTGCTGCCGCCGCCTGCAGCTGCCGCCGCATGTACCACGGTCTCGCACGCGGTGCACGCGATGGAATAACGCCGGCGGGAACGTCATCGAGCGCAGTCAGAATTCGCGACGATGCCGCGATTAATCCGCGCGCTTCTGCCACCGCCGCGCTGCATTCATCGCAGCCGGCGATATGCTCCTCCGTAAGAGCTGCTTCGCTCGGGGACAAACCTCCCTCGAGCCAGGCGTGAATGGTTCCTTCATCAAGATGCGGCATTCTTTTC